>JAILRJ010000108.1:0-13450 GCA_024698285.1 Lachnospiraceae bacterium
ATATGAACGAGCCTTCTGTTTCCAAGAAGATGATCGTCAATACCATCGCATTTTCCATGATCACTCTGGTGTTGTCCACCGTCATCAGTTTTTCCGCGATCTATCTGATCCGTGATTCGGCGGTGAGCGGTTCCAAAAAGCTCGGCGATGATGCAGCCCACATCAGCGCGTCAGCGATGATCAGCGAACTGGAAAACAATACCATGCGGCAGGCTGTGGATAAGGCAAAACTTGCGGAGCAGAAACTTGCAACGTATTCCAATGCCGTAAGTGTCTCCGCAGAGTACGCAACGGCACTGTATCAAAGGGCAAACGACTATCCTCAGAGAACGGTTGATTTCGCCCGCAAGGAAAATGCCGGCAAATGGACGATGCAGCTCCTGCTTGCAAACAAGAGTATCTCATATGAAGATATTGAGGAAGAGAGCAGACTCCTCGGAAACATGGAAGATATTTTCGTGCCTATAGTAGGTGACCTGAACAACGTCCTTACGATCTATCTGGGAACAGAAGACGGGATGATGATCAGTTATGACAGGGATTCCCAGCTGGCAGTCGGAAATCAGTACTACGAGTACAGGGATTCGGGATGGTATAACCTTGGAAAGTCAAGTAACGGATGTGTATTTACCAATACATACTGGGACGGATGGGGCAGAGGCCTGACCATAACGTGTGTGTCGCCGTTTTATGACAAGTCGGGCAAATTTACGGGATGCGTGGCAATGGATATCCTCATGGCCGATCTGAACAGATCCATGGTCAGTGAGGGTATCGTTGATCCTGTCGTGGCTACGATGATCGATGCCGAAGGAAATATAATAGCAAGCGCTGATCTGGATCCGGATTCCCAGGAGACGTTTAATGTATTTGATGAAAAGGCAGGGTCATACTTAAGACCGGTCGCAAAAGAGATCCTTGATAAGAAGAACGGGATCATCAGTACACAGGAGGGATCGGATGCCGTTTACGTGACCTTTGCCACGATCGAGTCGACGGATTGGACACTTTGTATCGCCAGTCCCGTTTCAAATGTGATCGCTCCGGCAAAGGATATCAGGGAAAGCATTTCAACCAATACCGAATCGGTAGTAAGTTCGGTATTACAGGGAGTCCTTCGCGTGATCAGAAGCTGTCTCGTTCTGACGGCTGTGATCCTTCTTGTTATCACTCTTTCGGCAGGTCATTTCTCGCACAGGATTACCGACCCGCTCAAGGAACTTACGGCTGATGTCAACGAGATAAGTGAAGGCAATCTGGAGAGACGTACGAGTGTCAGCACGGATGACGAGATCGGAAATCTTGCCGTCAGCTTTAACCATATGACAGATTCCCTGCAAAAATACATTGCAGACCTCAAAGAGGTAACGGCCAGGGAGGAGAGGATCGCCGGTGAACTTGCGGTTGCAACGAAGATCCAGTCAAGCATGCTTCCCAAGGATTTTGATGCGTTCTCGTCCCATAAGGTATTTGACCTGTATGCGACCATGACACCTGCCAAAGAGGTCGGCGGGGATTTCTATGATTTCTTCTTTACGGATGACGACCATCTCGCGGTAGTGATGGCTGATGTGTCCGGCAAAGGCGTGCCCGCAGCACTCTTTATGGTGATCGCCAAGACACTTATCAAGAATCGTGCTCTTTTCGGCGGATCGCCCGGTGAAGTCCTGAAATATGCCAATGAAATGCTGTGCGAGCAGAACGAGGAAGAACTGTTCGTGACCGTATGGATGGCGATCATAGAGATCTCAACAGGTAAAGGAATTGCCGCTAACGCGGGACATGAACATCCTGTTTTAAAGCGTGCGGGTGGAAAATGGGAACTGGTGGAATACAGGCATTCACCTGCCGTTGCGACAATGTCGGGCCTTAATTTCCGTGAACATGAATTTGAACTTTACCCGGGGGACAGCCTGTTCGTTTATACCGACGGTGTTCCCGAGGCAACAAGAGAAGACCAGGAGATGTACGGAACGGACAGAATGCTTGAAGTTCTGAACAGTCAGGACAACGTTTCCTGCGAACAGCTCCTTGCATCCGTCAAAGAGGATATTGACGGTTTTGTCGAAGGTGCGGATCAGTTTGATGATATCACGATGATGACCGTATCGTGGCGGGGAGAGAGCAGATAATCGAAAAAAGGTATAAACTTTTTATAAAGTTTATCCGATATATATCATACGAATAGGTGTGGTCTCGAATGGAGTCGGGATCCGTAAACGGAAAACCGTTCCCTATACTTCAAGGAAGAAGGTGTATTTACAGTGACAAGTTCTATCTATGGTGTTGCCGGCAGTCAGTCGGCGGCTTCCGCGTATTCCGCGCAACAGTCAGCCAAAATGGACAAAACGAATAAAACCGCGTCATCGGTTGAGACCAAGTCATGGAAAAGTGTTTCACCCGAGAGTTCCCTTGTGCCCACTACCAAAGCCGGATACGGCACTGTCGTAGGCAACGTCAATCTGTCCGACAAGGCTAAGGAATACTATGCGAAGCTTAAGGAGAAGTTCGGCAACGTTGATTTTGTTCTTGTGAGTAAGGACATGAAAGAGCAGGTTGAGGCCAATGCGAGCCGCTATGGCAGTTCAGCCAAACCGATCGTTCTGATCGATGACGAGAAGATTGAGAAAATGGCCAACGACCCTGCTTATGCAAAGAAATACGAAGGTATAATCGAGTCGTCCCTCTCCAAGCTGGAAGCTGCCAGAAACACTCTTGCGGCAAGCGGAGCAACGATCAAAAACTTCGGAATGTCGGTCGGAGAGGACGGCAAGACGTCATTCTTCGCAGTGCTTGAAAAAGCAAGCGATGCGGCAAATAAGATACGTGAGAAGAATATAGCCAAACATAAAGCCGAAAAGGCAGAGGAAAAGAAGAAAGCCGAGAAGAAGAAGGAAAAAGAACGTCTTGAAGAGATAGCTGAAGACGATAAGGAATATATCGAATTCAGGTCGGAATCTCTGGAAGATCTCATAGACAACGTTTCGAAATATGCGTTTGAAAGCTCGGCAATCTCATTGGAGGCGCAGGAAGGTCTGGGACAGTCAATAGACTTCAAGGGGTGATCGGTATGACAGGGATAGGTATAGGTGCTTCACTTATCGGATCATATACGGCCGCAAAGACCGCATATGTGCCCAAAAACGTCAAACAGGTCGTGGCAGGTTTTGCTTCAAAAGATGAGAACGATAAGCAAAAGGCCGATGTTTCCAATATGAAACGGGCGCTTCGCCGGGGTTGTGAAAACCTTGCCAAAGAAACGAACGTATCCGTCATAGACAACATGCAGATGTATTCCAGGGCGCTCAAAAAACAGCGTGAGAGCTCAAAGAATACTGAACTTGCGAAGAAGAAGGTCAAATACAGCTTTAAGAGGATCTCTTCGAAAATCATAAGCAGTAAAACTTCGACGGCGGCCAGAGAAGCTGTTTCGCAGGCAAGGCGCGAGATCCAGAAGCTCAAGGCCGCAAGAAGGACCGGCAAATATGATGAGGAAGAGCTCGAGGCTGCGATCGACCACGCCAAATCCATGGAGCGGATCGCACGCAAAAAAGCGAGACATCTCGAGGAAGAGGAGATGGCAAAGAGATGTTCATCGGAAGAGGGACCATCTGCGGCAGGAGCAGTCAGTGATGACGATATCGGTGATAAGAACGATCCGGTAGAAGAAGAGATCAAAAAGCTTCGAGAGGAGCTGCGCGGTATTTCGGATAAAGCGGATAACGGGGAATATATCGAATCGGAAGAGATAACGAACGAGATGATAAGCGAGATCACCGACAGTATGGAAGAAATGCTCGATTCCATTGAGGAACTCGGAGATCTGATGGATGAACTTTTGGAAAATCCCGTAGATATGGATCCGGAGGATATCAAAGCGATGACGATAAAACACCGGAACAAGGAGATGAAAGAGATAACAAAGGCGGATGCAGACTACTTAAAAGCAATGTTTGAGCATTACGAAAATATCAAGGCAGAAGGATCAATGTCGACTTCTTCGATAGATGTTGCGTTGTAGTATTTCAATCCCCGTCCGATAAGGCCCGAGAGGTTTACCTCCCGGGTCTTATTATATGTTGATATAGTCCCCACAAATTTTATATAATATAGAATATATGTTCGGAGGTTTGACATGTCTAAACATTATGATTATCTGATCGTCGGAGCGGGACTGTACGGTGCGATTTTCGCGCACGAGATGACGTGCGCGGGAAAGACGTGCCTTGTTATCGACAGACGAAACCATATAGGCGGAAATGTATATACCGAAAGTGTGGAAGGGATCAATGTTCACAGATACGGTGCGCACATATTCCATACGAGTGATAAGAAGGTTTGGGATTATATGAACTCTTTTGCCGAGTTCAACAGGTACACCAATTCACCGATAGCAAGATACAAGGATGAGCTTTACAATCTGCCTTTTAATATGAACACGTTCCATCAGCTTTGGGGTGTTACGACTCCCGAGGAGGCAAAGGCCGAGATCGACAGGCAGAAGAAGGAAGCAGCACTTCCTGAAGGGACTGAGCCGAAGAACATGGCGGAGGCTGCGATACAGCTTGTCGGAAAGGATATATTCGAGAAGCTTGTAAAAGGTTATACGGCAAAGCAGTGGGGAAGACCCGCTGAAGAACTTCCTCCGTTTATAATAAAGAGACTTCCGGTGAGGTTCACGTACGATAACAATTATTTCAACGACAGCTTCCAGGGTATTCCGATCGGCGGATACACGAAGATCATAGAGAAGATGCTGGAAGGCTCCGACGTAAAGCTTTCGGTAGATCTGTTCGATTCAAGGGATGAGTATGAGGCGATGGCGGACAAAACGGTGTTTACGGGAATGATCGACGAATACTACGGTTACCGTTTCGGAGAACTTGAATACAGAAGTTTGCGTTTCGACGAGAAGGTGGTAGATACCGATAATTTCCAGGGTAATGCGGTGGTAAACTATACCGAATACGAGGTTCCCTATACGAGGATAATAGAGCACAAACATTTTGAGTTCGCAAATTCGGACAAGAGCGTTATCACATACGAATATCCCGCGGCGTGGAAAAAAGGCGACGAGCCTTATTATCCGATGAACGACGGTAGGAATAACGCGCTTTACGCAAAGTACAAGGAACTTGCCGACAAAGAAGAGCGCGTGATATTCGGGGGACGCCTCGGAAGATACAGATATTATGACATGCATCAGGTTGTTGCATGTGCGCTTGAGGATTCCGACAGAGAGTTAAAAGGTTGATATATGTCATTTGTTCATCTTCACACCCACACGGAGTATTCGCTTCTTGACGGGTCCAACAAGATAAAAGAATATGTCAGACAAGTTAAGACGCTTGGAATGAACGCCGCGGCTATAACCGATCACGGCGTTATGTACGGCGTTATTGATTTTTACCGTGAGGCTATCAAAGAAGGTATCAAACCGATCATCGGATGTGAGGTGTATGTTGCACCGAATTCCCGATTTGACAGGGAGCTTACGGGCGGTGAGGACAGATATTATCACCTGATCCTGCTCGCCGAGAACAACACGGGATACCACAATCTGATGAAAATTGTGAGCGCGGGTTTTACCGAAGGATACTATTACAAACCCCGTGTGGATATGGATATACTGCGGCAATACCACGAGGGTATCATAGCCGCTTCGGCATGCCTTGCCGGTGAGGTCGCAAGGTACATACAGAAGAATATGTATGAAGAAGCCAAGGAGGCTGCGGCAAAGTATCTTGATTGTTTCGGTCGCGGGAATTATTTCCTTGAGCTGCAGGACCATGGCATCGCCGATCAGATGATGGTCAATCAGGCGCTTCTGCGGATCAGTAAGGAACTTGACATACCTCTGATCGCGACGAACGACGTTCACTATACATATGCGGAAGACGCCGCGTCGCATGACCTGCTCCTTTGCATCCAGACAGGCAAGAAAGTCAGCGACGAGGACAGGATGCGTTATGAGGGCGGACAGTTCTACGTCAAATCAGAGGAAGAGATGCAAAAGCTCTTTCCGTATGCTCCCGAGGCGCTTGAGAACACGCAGAAGATCGCCGATCGGTGCAACGTTGAGATAGAGTTTGGAAAATCACGACTGCCGCATTTTGAGGTTCCGGAAGGATATGATCCGTGGACTTATCTTCAGAAGCTTTGTTATGACGGCCTTGAGAAAAGGTATCCCGGTTACGGCGAGGAGCATACAAAAAGACTCGAGTATGAACTTAACACGATAAAGGAAATGGGGTTTGTCGACTATTTCCTGATCGTTTCGGATTTCATCCACTATGCCAAATCGAACGGATTCTACGTTGGGCCCGGGCGCGGAAGCGCTGCCGGTTCCATAGTATCGTACTGTCTTGAGATCACCAATATCGATCCGTTAAAGTACCAGCTTCTGTTCGAGAGATTCCTCAATCCCGAGAGAGTGACAATGCCCGATATCGATGTGGACTTTGATGAGCACCGTCAGGATGTCATAGACTATGTCGTTGACAAGTACGGAAAAGAAAAGGTTGTTCAGATCGTGACATTCGGAACCCTCAAGGCAAAGGGTGTGGTGAGGGATGTCGGAAGAGTGCTGGATCTGCCGTATTCATACTGCGACAATATCGCAAAAGCGATCCCGAACGTTATCAACATCACACTTCAGCAGGCTCTCGATCTGGGAGGTGATCTGAAGAACATATACGATTCGGATCCGCAGGCGAAAAATCTGATAGACATGGCGATGCGTCTCGAGGGTCTTCCGAGACATTCGTCGATGCATGCCGCAGGTGTTGTAATATGTCCGGATGCGGCGGATGAACTTGTGCCTCTCGCGCGCGGCTCCGACGGCACGATAGTCACACAGTATGTGGCGACAACTCTTGAGGAACTCGGACTTCTGAAAATGGATTTCCTCGGACTTGTCACTCTTACGGTAATAAAGGAAGCGATAGAGTATGTCTACGAGAACACGGGCGAGGTGATCGATGTGGACAAGCTCGATTACAATGACATAAACGTATATAACTATATCGGAACCGGCAAAACAGACGGCATATTCCAGTTGGAAAGTTCGGGGATGAAGAGCTTCATGAAGGAACTAAAGCCCAGGAACCTCGAGGATGTCATCGCGGGTATTTCTCTGTACCGTCCGGGTCCGATGGATTTTATTCCCAATTACATAAAAGGAAAGAATTCAAAAGGTGACATCACTTATGACTGCCCGCAGCTTGAGCCGATCCTGAAGCCGACATACGGATGTATCGTGTATCAGGAGCAGGTAATGCAGATAGTCCGGGATCTCGGCGGATATACCCTCGGCAGGTCCGACCTCGTCAGACGTGCGATGAGTAAGAAGAAGCGTGACGTCATGGAGAAGGAACGCAGGAACTTCGTGTACGGAAACAAGGAGGAAAACGTTCCGGGGTGTCTTTCCAAAGGAATATCCGAATCGGTTGCAAATAAGATCTACGACAACATGATGGATTTTGCAGCATATGCGTTCAACAAATCGCATGCCGCCGCATATTCGGTCGTTGCATACCAGACGGCGTACCTCAAGTACTACCATCCCGTTGAGTTCATGGCGGCGCTTCTGACAAGCGTAATTGATAACTCGTCAAAAGTATCGGAGTACATATACTCATGCAAAAGCATGGGAATAACCATATTGCCTCCCGACATAAACCGCGGGGTTGCTGGATTTTCGGTCAGCAAAGACAAGATATTGTACGGCCTGGCTTCGATCAAGGGAGTTGGCTGGCCTGTCATAAACTCCATCGTCAGCGAGAGAAACGAGAGGGGTGATTTTCACGATATATTTGATTTCCTCGGCAGGATGGACGGTAAGGAGGTCAACAAACGTGTCGTAGAAAATCTCATAAAGGCCGGAGCTTTCGATTCCGTTCCGGGAACGCGCAAGCAGCTTATGAGCGTGTTCGCATCATATATGGACGGTATGGTCAAAGACAGAAAACAGAATATGGCCGGACAGATGTCCCTCTTTGATATAGCGCCCGATGAGGCCAAGGGCGAGATGGGCGCCGAGCTTCCCGATATAGGAGAGTTTTCCAAGAATGAAATGCTCTCTCTGGAAAAAGAAGTGCTCGGCGTGTATGTATCCGGGCATCCGCTCGAGGAGAGCGAAGCGATCTGGCGAAGGACGATCACGAACAAGACAAATGATTTCATATATGATGAGACCGAAAGATCGGCGAAGGTTAATGACAATGACCGCGTCACGATAGGCGGGATCATCGAATCCAAGACGGTTAAGTATACGAAGAAGAATGAGATCATGGCTTTTCTGACGATAGAAGATCTTGTCGGAACGGTTGAGGTCATCGTATGGCCGAAGGACTATGAGAAGAACTCAAAGTGGCTCGTCGAGGATTCGAAAGTGTTCGTTGAAGGCCGTGTTTCCGCTGAAGACGAGAAGGATGCAAAAGTGATCTGCAGCCGTATCATACCGTTTGACAGTATACCGAAGAAGCTGTGGATCAGGTTCGCGACGAAAGAGAAATACGCGGAATGTGAGGAAATACTGAAGAATTTGATTGCGGATTCCGACGGTAAGGATATAATTGTAATATATATTGATTCGACGAAAGAGAAGAAAACGCTGCCGCAAAGCATGAGCATCACGGCCGATGAGGAAACGATTGCAAGATTTGCTGATGCATTCGGAAGCGAAAATGTCAGACTAACATAGAAAGGTCAGGGGACTGGTTATGGCAAAAGAGATCAGCACAATAGGCGTACTGACAAGCGGCGGAGATGCTCCGGGCATGAATGCGGCGATCCGTGCCGTTGTAAGAAAAGCTATCGCGGCAGGCAAAAAGGTCATGGGTATCGAGAAGGGCTACAGAGGACTTCTTGATGAAGAAATCTATGAGATGACTCCGCGAGATGTTTCCGATTCCATACAGCGCGGCGGAACGATACTTCGTACGGCAAGATGCGAAGAGTTCCTGACCGAAGAAGGACAGAAAGAGGGTGCCAAGATCTGTAAGAAGCACGGTATCGACGGTCTCGTTGCAATAGGCGGAGACGGAACATACCGCGGCGCACAGAAGCTTGCGGCGCTTGGTATAAATACGATCGGTGTTCCCGCAACGATCGACCTTGATATCTCCTCGACGGATTACACGATCGGATTCGATACCGCCGTCAATACCGCAATGCAGGCGATAGATAAGGTAAGGGATACGTCGTCTTCCCATGAGAGATGTTCGATCATAGAAGTAATGGGAAGAAATGCGGGATATATAGCTTTA
The DNA here is from genome assembly GCA_024698285.1 of Lachnospiraceae bacterium. Taxonomy (GTDB): domain Bacteria; phylum Bacillota; class Clostridia; order Lachnospirales; family Lachnospiraceae; genus UBA2868. The sequence continues at coordinate 9,270 of JAILRJ010000108.1, forward strand.
TGGTGCGGCGTCGCAAACGGTGCCGAAGATATCCTGATCCCGGAGAAGTACGGGTTTGAAGAGCAGGAGATAATCAACAACATTATCAACAACCGTAAAAAGGGCAAGACTCATCATATTATCATCAATGCCGAAGGTATCGGACACTCAACTTCGATGGCGAGAAGGATCGAGGCCGCAACAGGTCTTGAGACAAGGGCAACGATACTCGGACACATGCAGCGCGGAGGTTCTCCCACATGTCGTGACAGATATTACGGATCGATGATGGGTGCATACGCTGTTGATCTTCTGTGCGACGGCGCAAGCAACCGCGTGGTATGTTTCAGAGACGGTGAATGGATCGATTTCGACATAGATGAGGCTCTTGCGATGGAGAAACACATTTCGGAGTACGAGTATTCCGTCAGCAAAGCGCTGGCGATCTGATCATGATCACAAGCACATCGAACGAGAAGATCAAACATGTGGCATTGCTCATAAAGAGCTCAAAGGCCCGCCGCGAGGAGGGGGCTTTTGTTGTGGAAGGGGAAAGGATAGCATCCGAGGTTCCGCAGGATATTCTGGAAGAGTGTTTTGTTACGGAGGACCGTATTGTTGAAGGCGGGATCCGGGACGTGTTCCCCTATGATGTTACCCCTACGGTTGTATCGGAAGCGGTATTTAGGAAAATGTCCGATACTAAGAGTCCACAGGGAATACTGTGCGTATGCAGGAAGAGGACGGTCCCGCTTGAAGAACTTCTTGCGTCAAAAAAGGACGGACCGTTAAAGCTCCTCGTACTTGAGAGGATCCAGGATCCGGGCAATCTCGGGACGATGATCCGGACAGCCGAGGGAGCGGGATTTGATGCGATAATAGCGGATGAAGGGACTGCGGATGTTTACAATCCGAAAGTAACGCGTTCGACCATGGGGTCGCTGTTCAGGATCCCGGTTATATATACATCCGATCTTTTGTATGCCGCGGATATGCTGAAGGACAATTCGGTCACGATATATGCGGCTCACCTGAACGGGGAGACTGATTACAGAAAAGCACGGTACGGTGACAGGGTCGCGTTCCTTATCGGAAACGAAGGGAACGGCCTGTCAGATGAAATATCCGGCAGGGCGGATATGCTCGTGAAGATCCCGATGCAGGGAAAACTTGAATCATTAAATGCCGCGGTAGCTGCGGCATTACTTATGTATAACGTACAGTGAATCAGTCGTTTTAGAAGGAGGCACTCATGAAACTCGGAGTAATAGGTCTTGGAAATATGGCAACGGCAATGATCGGAGGGATCGTTAAGGCCGGAGTGTTCGCACCGTCGGACATAACCGGATCCGATGCATCGTCTTCCCAAAGAGACAAAGCCAAAGAGACGCTTAAGATCAACACATGCGAGGACAACATACAAGTCGTTAAGGGATGCGATTACCTTATCCTGGCAGTCAAGCCGCAGGTTTATGAGACCGTCCTTAATGAGATCAAAGGTGAAATAAAAAAGGATCAGGTCGTTATCTCAATAGCTCCGGGAAAAACACTCGAGTATCTGGGCGGTAAACTAGGAAACGCCACCAAGATAGTACGCCTCATGCCGAACACACCTGCCCTTGTAGGCGAAGGCTGCACGGGTGTTTGCAGGAACGGAAATGTTACCGATGACGAATTCGACCTTGTTATGAAGATGCTGAAGGGATTCGGAAAAGCGTTCGAGGTTAAAGAGAGCCAGATGGATGCGGTAGTAGCCGTGTCGGGAAGTTCGCCTGCCTATGTGTTCATGCTGATCGATGCTATGGCGGACGGAGCGGTTGCCGAAGGGCTTGACAGGGCTACGGCGATAAAGATGGCTGCCCAGGCGGTACTTGGAAGTGCAAAGATGGTTCTTGAGACCGGAAAGCACCCCGCCGAACTGAAGGATATGGTCTGCTCGCCCGCAGGTACAACAATTGACGCCGTTGCGGTGCTCGAAGAGGCCGGTTTCAGGGGCTCTGTTATAGATGCGATGAATGCATGTGCCGAAAAATCACGCAAAATTTGACTTTTATGTTAACTTTTGGTAAAATTTTGAAGCCAATGTAATCAGATCGTTTTTTGGAGGAAGTTATGAAAAAGGCTGCATGGCCGGCTTTGATCATTGCACTGTCAATAATTATCGCCGGAACATGGGGGAGTACGGTCGAGGTAACGGCTAAAGATGCAGGGATCCGCGTTGTGACAGCGGGTGCAGCAAAAGCCGCTACGACTGACAAGTCAAAAGCCGTTGCATCAAAAGATACGATAAACATTGAGATCGTAAAAGACACAGATTCGAAATCATCATCGGGCCAGATAACCAAAAAGAAGGGAACGGTTGCCGGCATATCCTATGACAAGCTTGTCATGGCCGATGTTGATGAAGCGGTTAATGTAAGGGAAAGTGCATCCGAAGACAGTAAACTCGTCGGTAAATTCTTCAAGGAATGCGGCGGTGAGATACTGGAAAAAGGAGACGGATGGACCAAGGTCAAAACAGGTGATCTTACCGGATGGATCAAGAATGATTTTCTTCTGTTCGGTGACAAGGCTGTTGATCTTGCAAATAAAGTCGTTGAGAAAACGGCAACGTGTGAAACGGATTGCCTGAGAGTTCGTAAAAGCGCCGATCCCGACGCGACCGTTCTAGATCTTCTCGCAAAGGGCGATAAGATCGGAGTTCTCGGTCAGGAAGGGGAATGGACAAAAGTTGAATTCTCGGACGGCGAGGAAGGTTATGTTTCAACTGAATTCGTAACGATAGCGGATTCACTCGGAACCGGTAAAACAATAGAAAAGATCAAAGCGGAAGAGGATCAGGCCAAGAAGGAAAAGGCTGATGCGGAAGCGGCAGCCAAGAAAGCCGAGGTTGAGGCCGGTCGTACCACAGAGACGACCAAGACCAACAACGGTGCGGTTGCAGCGGACGTAAGTGATCAGGTTCTTCTTGCGGCGCTTATTCAGGCGGAGGGAGGTAACCAGCCTTACGAAGGACAGGTTTCGATCGGAACCGTTGTAATGAACCGCCTCAGGAGCGGAAGGTACGGAAACAGCATTTATTCCGTAATATATGCCAAGAGTCAGTTCGGCCCCGCGGGAAGCGGTCAGGTCGCAAAGATCGCGGCAGCAGGTCCTAAAGCATCATGCCTTCAGGCAGCACAGGATGCATTAAACGGAGTCAGCTATATCGGTGGGGCAACCCATTTCAGGAATATAAGATCCGGTTATACCGGTATCGTTATCGGCTCTCACGTGTTCTGGTAACAAAGTGGGCCAGGTTTTTGGGATAAGAGGAGACGAGAATAATGAGGATTAAAGGGATCATCAGAAAAACACTTGCGCTTACACTTGTGCTGAGCACTTTGTTTGCAATGTCGGTAAGTGCGACTGTTGCGGATTATTATGACATAGGTTTTCTGAAGTTCAACGGTGTGTACGTTAACCGTTGGGGACAGCCTATCCCGAATGTTACTGCAAGAGGTATCGACGTTTCATCGTATCAGGAGACGATCGACTGGGCAGCAGTGGCAACGGATGATGTAAGTTTTGCATTTATCAGATGCGGTACGACCAATTCGGGTCCCGACAGGATGTTTGAGACAAACGCAGCAGGCGCTGCAGCAAACGGTATCCCGTTCGGTATTTACTATCGTACATATGCTCCGAATGAGGAGATCGCAAAGCTTGAAGCACAGTATACGGTATTGTCGGCACAGAAGACCGGCGCGACGCTTCCCCTTGTAATGGATATCGAAGGAAGCACACTTGCCGCACTCGGAACCGTTCAGTTACAGAAGAACATACAGGCATGGTGCGATGTCGTAAGAGCGGCAGGCTACACTCCGATGGTATATTCTTCCAAGAGTTTTATGAACACATATATCAAATCGACACCGTGTGATAAATGGATCGCGCAGTACGGTGATGTGTTCACATATACCGGCGGTGGAGCAAAGTACTGGCAGTGCTCGAGCCATGGATGGGTAAACGGTATCGCAGGTCGTGTTGATATCGATTTCAGACTCAACTGATCCGTTAATGATAAAATCACTTGCATAAGTATATGCGTTCGTGTATAATTACCTTCGTTGCAAATGCAGCGAAGTATAGGGCTATCGCCAAACGGTAAGGCAACGGACTCTGACTCCGTCATCTGAAGGTTCGAATCCTTCTAGCCCTGG
>JAILRJ010000044.1:0-109664 GCA_024698285.1 Lachnospiraceae bacterium
TCGGATTTCCTTCGCAGCGTTTTTTGATCGATGCGTTAAGCATCGTTTTATAAAGGCGCATCAGCGGATTCCCGCCCTTATACATGTTCCTTCCGAGCCGAACGCTTGTGACGGGATAGTCGCGGATCACCTTCTTAAGCGGCGACCAGATCGAGGGATCGGTATGGACATGATGATGCGAATCGATATGCCAAAGCGTTCCCCCCAGCTTTGCGTACTTTTCAAACTGCGCCCTGATCTCGGCTTCGACTCTCCTGCGGGTCTTTATCGGAAGAAAAAATCTCGTCTTGAGATTTCTCGCAAAATCCGCCGTAAACTCTCCTTCGGAATTACACATCACGGGTTCTTTTGCCATATCGTCGGTAAGCGGCCTTCCGGATGTGAGATTAACGTGAAGTCCTACCCTGTCGGCAAAGCCGTTCTCTCTGGCAAGCTTCATGGCCTCATCCGCAAACGGCATATTGACCATCAGCGTGGTCCTGTCTATGAGCCCCTTTTCGAACGCTTCACAGATCGCTGCGTTCACACTCTCATTAAGCCCGAAATCATCTGCGTTTATCACAGGCGCCAATATCTGTACCCCGCTTCCGTAACCTCGGCGTTATTTAGTATACCCTTAATATCGATTATGACCTTTTCGTCGTTGTTGCCGCTCTTAAAGAACGAATCCCACTCTTTTAACGATCTGTTCTTATATCCTTCATGTGCAACGGCCAGAACTATGCAGTCGGCATCATATGCATTCTTCTCGTTGTCGAGGCTGTATCCGTACGAACGCTTAACCTCATTCGGGTCGGCCCATGTATCGACGAGCATCGGCTTCATCTTGTACTGCTCAAGGTATCTTAAGATCTCCATGATCTTGGAATTACGCACATCCGGACAGTTCTCCTTGAAAGTCGCTCCGAAGAACACTATCTTCGCATCCCTGACCTTTTTGCCGGCAAGTACCAGGTGCTTTACTATCTGCTCTCCGACATACTCGGGCATATCATCGTTGATCTGACGTCCCGCGGATATGATCCTTGAATGATATCCGAGACGCTCCGCTTCATATACAAAATAATACGGATCCACACCTATACAGTGTCCGCCGACAAGACCCGGGCGGAAACCGAGAGCGTTCCACTTCGTGTTCATCGCGTCAATGACTTCGTTCGTATCGATACCCATCTTGTCAAATGCCATCGCGAGCTCATTGATGAATGCGATATTGATATCTCTCTGTGAGTTCTCTACAACCTTTGCGGCCTCAGCAACCTTGATGCAGCTTGCCCTGTGAACTCCCGCCTCTATAACAAGTTCGTAAACGTTCGCAACTTCCTCGAGCGTTTCCGCATCCATTCCCGACACGATCTTCTTGATGTTCTCAAGACGGTGAACCTTGTCACCGGGGTTGATCCTCTCTGGTGAGTAACCTATCTTGAAATCGACACCGCATTTAAGTCCCGATTCCCTCTCGAGGATCGGTACGCAAATATCTTCCGTAACACCGGGATAAACCGTCGATTCATATACGACGATCGATCCTTTTGTAAGGTTTCTTCCGAGTATCTCACTTGCCGATTCCACCGGATACAGATCGGGCGTCTTGTCCTGATTGATAGGGGTCGGAACCGCAACGATATGAAACTTCGCGCTCTTAAGATCTTCCGCGTTTGATGTGAACTCCACGGTTGATTTTGCGATAGCCTCGTCCCCGACTTCCTTCGTCGCATCCTTACCCGCTTTATACGCGGCAATCTTCTCCGCGTTAAGGTCAAATCCGACGACCTTTACCTTTTTGGCAAATGCCACGGCGATCGGCATTCCGACGTAACCGAGTCCGACAAGCGCGATCTTCTCTTTTCCGTTTTTGATGTCTTCATAAAGGCTCATGAACTATATCTCCTTTTTCTTTCCCCTGAAACTTTTTATCGTATCGATCAGATAGCCCCAAAGAGCCGCGACCGTTTTATTGTTCAGTATGAACAGTCCGATGATAAGTATAACACCTATCGCAATATTCATCCATTCGTTATCGGTAAAAGTCGCATATGCGGCATACGCAATATAAACCACCACGGACAGCGCGAAACGCCTGTGATCGTATGCGACGGGATAGCACTTTCCCGCAAAGTATGTTCCGATCGCAAAATAAACGATATACGTAAACGCCGTTGCTATCGCCGCTCCGACTCCGTAAAGGCGCGGAACGAGGAACAGATTTCCGGCAAGGTTACATATGATCGCAACGATCGAAGCATAGTTGAAATATTTCGGTTTCTTCGTAAACTTAATTCCCTGACCGGTCATCTCAAACAGTATGGAAAGCACCGGCATAAGGGCCAGGAACGGGATGATCTTTACCGCGCCCCTGTATTTGCTTCCGAGTATCAAAACGATTATGCTTCGAAACGCGGTGATACCGAACGCCGCAAACATACAAAGGAACTGAACCTTCTGGAACATGTCGGCAAAGAAAGGCTTTGCAACCGACTCATCCTCCTGCTCATACTTCTTCATCGCTATCGGCGACCAGAACGCAACATACGTGATCTTGAGCGTCAGCAGGATCGACATGATCTGCATTGCCGAAGAATACACTCCCGTCTCGGAAAAATCATTCAGGAAACGTATCGACCACTTGTCCATCGATGACAGGAGCCACTCCATAAGGAGCATGGGCACAAACGGAACGCCGTATCTGAGAAGTTCTTTCTCGGTAAGTTCGTGTGGCTTTGCCTCATACCCTCTTCCTTTTACGGCAAACCTGATAAGAAGAAAGACCGTCACGATAATGAGCGGGAGAGTCATCTCATACAGACCGACTCTGAAGTCGTCGCCGAGTATCAATGCGAAGATGACGATGAACGTTATGTTCAGCACCTTAGTCAGTATGTTGAGGTTGGAATAAAGCTTTCCTTTTTGCTCCATCCTGATGTTCAGGAACAGGAATCTCTCGAATACCGAAGTCACCGTATAAGCAATGACAAGAAGTGTCACGTCAAGTCCGTCCCTCTCGAAGAGGATGTTGTTGAAGAAATGCGAGAACGCAAAATAGACGACGGACAGTATGCATATGAGGATCAGCGGTGCGCGAAGGCACGACGAGAACAGTTTTCTCGTATCAACCTTCTCACTGTAGAAATACCGTATGTACGACTGGTCGAGTCCGAGTATCGCAAAGATGTAGATTATCGATACCGCAGACAAAAACAGCGATGTCCTGCCGTATTCATCGGTCGACAGAAGTCTCGTGATGAGCGGAAGCGATATGAATCCAAGCAGCAGAACCACAAAGTTCCCGTAGAAGAACTCTATGAAACTGGCCAGAACATTTGTCTGTTTATCCGAGGATTGATTCATATATCTTTATATGTCCTTCAACGTTTTTATCGATCGTATAGTTATCTTTGTAACGGGCATAGAACATTTCCCGTTCGGCTTTCTCCTCATCGGGATGAGCGATCAGATATTTCATCCTGGATGTGAGTTTTTCAAGGTCGCCTATATCGTAAAGATCGTCTTCGTTAGCCACAACTTCGGGAAGTCCTCCGACCGCCGTAGACAAAACGATACACTTCCTGCTCATGGCCTCGACCGCCGCTTTTCCGAACGATTCGAAACAGCTCGTCATAACAAAATGGTCTACAAGATAATAGTAATCCGCTATCTCCTTTTGGGACAGATCCTGCATATAGATAAGATTGTCCTCACCTATCGACGATATTATCCCGTTTTTGATCGATGAAGCGATCTCATCGTCCCTGTTCTCATAAACGGACAGTACAAGTGCAACCTTGAAGTTGATCCCGGCTTCCTTTATCGCGGCAACGACCGAGGGCACCCTGCCCCAGTCCTTTTCTTCGGATATCCTTCCCGCAAACCCGACAACGAGAGTATCATCGGGTATTTTGTATTTGGCGCGTGCTTTTGCTCTTCCTTCGGGATCGTAATCCGAAAAGGCATTGCTTATCGTATTCGGAACCGTCTTAATCGGACAGCTTATACTGTCCTTCCACAGATCGGCGTTAAACTTCGTCGTCGTTATCATACACCGGGCGCGTTTCATCGTCTCTTTTATACAGAAGAGCGAATGCTTTCTGTATCCGAACCGGAGTCCCCTGTCGGTATATATGAACGGGATATTTCCGAAGTGCCCCGGCACACGAAGCGCTCCGAACGTTATGATCGATTCGGACATCATCACATGGATCAGGTCCGGGGACACTTCCTTTATTATCCTTTTAAAGTGCCCGATCCTGGCGAGGAAATTCGATATCCTCCTCATCTTCGACAGTTCCCTGTTCTCATCCGAAGGATACGTTATCACCCGATAGGTGTAATCGGAAGGATCCGTCGACAGAAGGTTCGGACATGCAACAACGGGCTCGAACTTATCGTGCGCCGCAAGACCTTCGCAAAGGGTCTTCGTCGACTCCTGTCCTCCGCCGGGAAGATCTATCGGATATTCCATCAGATATAGGATTGTCTTCTTATCCGCGCTCATAGATCAGTCCCTGTACCAGTCATCTTTAAGAATCGGCGCCTTCGAGCAAGGTCCGTCCGTAAACGGTGTCTCCTCTCCCGCAACCAGCGCCTCATAAAGTTTTATCACACGCTCCGCCGCTGTCTCGGGATTCCACGTATCGCGCATCTGCTCATATGCACTCTTCCCGAGATCATGACGCAGCTTCTCGTCCTTTAAGAGCATCTCAAGTTTATCCGCCAGGCTGTTGACGCTTCCCGACCTGTATACAAGTCCCGTCAGAGATTCCTTTACAAGCCACGGCGTTGCTCCGCACATATGACTTGATACGACCGCACATCCTGCGTTAAGCGATTCATATATAACGGAACCCCATCCTTCAAGATGATTGCTCGTGCACACATATATCTGCGCGCGGGACATACGCTCTCTTGCCTCATCGGGCGTAAGGAATCCCTCGAACGTTATGCGATCCGTCATTCCAAGCTTTTCGGAAAGCTTCATAAGGCCTTCCTTCTCCTTACCGTCACCGATAAGCTTAACGCGAAAATCATATCCCCTGTCTCTGAGTACGGCTGCCGCCTTTATCAGGAGATCGGCGCGCTTGAGTCTTACCATGCGGCCTTCCCACAGGATCGTAACCGCACCGGCCTCTTTTGCAATATCGCATTTTGTTTTATAAAGTTCTTCAAAATCATACGGTATATGTTTCGGAAAATAAGCGAACTTGTAGCATCTTCCCGGATAACTGTCGAACATCTTCTTATAATCCCACGAAGTATAAGCGCTTGCTCCGAGGATATGTATGTTCTTGTCCCTGTTCCTGACATGAAGATGCAGATATTTCTTCGTAAGACGGGGAATAAAGAACTTGATAAAACCTTCCTTAAGCGGTCTTTCCGAATATCTGAAGATGATCCTGTCATCGGAGAGTCTCGGCTCTATGTAATATTCCGGTGCCGTCCCCATGATCACAAGATCGGAGGATATCGCAAGCTTTTTTGCGCGCTCTTCGTTTTCGGCACTCTCGTATGTTTTAAGTACGTATGAAGGGCATTCTTCACCCCATCCCATGCCGGAACGGAAGCTTTCCATCGGCATCGTCTCAACAAAAACAAAGCCCTCACCGAGCAACGCGAAGAATGCATCGCAAAGGGCCTTCTGATGATGATTGAAGTAATTCGAAAAAAAAGTCAGTGTCTTCATTTATCCGATTATAAGCTTTCCGGCTTCAACGAGCAGGCATTCGAAAAGATAGAGCCTGCTGTAACCGTTTCGCCTGTATATACCGTATTTGACCTTAATGCTGGAAAGTGCCGCCGCGATCGACCTTCTGTGGCTCATACCGTTCATCCTGAAGTTCGCGATCACGCGGTTTACTACCTTAACCCTCGCGCCGTCACGCTTAAGGCGCAGTATCAGATCATAGTCATCATGTATCGTATCCGTCCGGTAGCTGTATCTGTTGTATGTGTCCTTCGCTATGAATGTCGTCGGATGATTCCAGTCACGACTCGTCGCATATTTGCGGTTTCGCGAGTGTTTGACAAAGCTCCTGCCATCGGGAAGCACCATACGTATGTCCGCATAGAAAAGATCGAACGGCTCTTCGGCATACGCGTTTGCCACCGTCTCAAGCGCATCGCTCTCGTACCAGTCATCGCTGTTTATTATCCCGACAATATCTCCCGAAGCGAGCTTCGTGCCTTTGTTCATGGCATCGTAAATGCCGTTATCCGGCTCACTTACAACTATGAGCTTTATCCCCTTTTCAAGAAACGTGCTCCTGTGATTTTCGACTAAGGATAACGTACCGTCCGTCGAGCCTCCGTCCACGATGATGTATTCATACGGAGCGTATGTCTGCCCGATCACCGACTTTATCGTATCCTCAAAGGTCGCCTCGGAATTGAACGTTACCGTTATAACGGATATTTTCAGATCGCTTCCGTTCATGATCACGCATCCCCGTTTTTGTCGTCGGCATCAAAAGCCTTCGTCGAATCTTCAGCCTTGAACAGGACGAATATCGTCTGGAACAGAAGCTGAACGTCGCGGATAAGGCTGTAGTTTTCTATATACATCAGATCAAGCATAAGCTTGTCACGTGAATTCGTGTTGTACTTACCGTATATCTGTGCCAGTCCCGTAAGGCCTGCCTTCATTCGAAGTCTGTAACGGAATTCCGGAAGATCCTTCTCGTAATCCTCGACATTTTCAAGCATCTCGGGGCGGGGTCCCACAAGGCTCATGTCGCCTTTTAAGATATTTACGAGCTGCGGAAGTTCATCGATCCTGTATTTGCGAAGTACCCTTCCGACCTTTGTGATACGCTCGTCACCCTCTGTCGAGGAAAAGTTCTCGACGTTCTCGCGCATGGTCCTGAATTTGATGATCTCAAACACCCTTCCGTGAACGGTTGCCCTCTTCTGTCTGAAGAACACTTTTCCGCCGTCGTTCTTCTTGATGCATATCGCGGAAACTATCAGTATCGGACTCGTAACGATGAGCGCCAGAAGACTTATGAACGTGTCCATGAACCTCTTGACGAGTCTCTCTTCGAACGTGATCATATGGTATCTCGTCGAGAACAGCGAAATGTCATCCATGATGACCTGCCTTGAGTTCTGCTCGAGGATGTCGGCGATATGCGGATTGAAATATATGTTCTTGAGATTCTGGTAGCAGAAATCTATGATCGATGTCCTGTCTTTGACCGGAAGTTCGTACAGCACTATTGTGTCGCACCCGACCATTTTTGCCTCAAGGTCATCATCTTCATAAGACACTATGCCGCAGACCTCGTAGCGCTTCTCAAACGATGCGAACGCATCCGCGACCCTCTTTGCCTCATGCGTATCACCCGTAACGATCAGGCAGCGCTCCTTCGGATGTATCCAGAAGTAGAACTTCTCGCCCGCAAACGACATCAGCATGATAATGAGTATCTGTATTCCGAACACAAGGAAGAGAATACCTATGTTCTCGAGCCTGAACGTCGTGTTGTTGGCTTCGTTAGTTTTCATGATGGACAGTTCCAGATATGTCACAAGATCCGTGAAAATGAGCGTTATCGATACCGAAAGCGCAACCTGTCCCCATTTCCTCCTTCCGGCATCGTACCTGCCGTAGATGAATGTTAGAAGGATCAGCATTATCACGAATGTCGAGAGCGTTACAGCCGCCGTTCTCGAGAGTTTGATGATCTCGGGATTATCGATCGAGAACATCAAAAAGAACGTCGCAAGGCATGCGGCGTACATGACGGTCTCTATCAGAAACACTATGGAATGTTGAAATTTGGTGCAAAAATCATGTAATTTCATTTACATTCCCTCATAAACTTCACGGATATATTCCTCAAATCTCACATCTTTGTCATAGAGCATCGCATGCCTTACGCAGTCTTCCTTCGTATATGCAATGCCTTTTTGCGAGATGATCGTATCTATCGCAGCCACAACTCCCTGTACCGAATTGCGCTCCACGGAAATGCCGCACGAATCGTCAATCGATTCCGCACTTCCTCCCGATCTGTAAGTGATCACAGGAGTACCGCACGCGAGCGCTTCGATATTGGTCGTCGGGAACGTATCTTCAAGTGTTAAATTGACGTATATGTCAGCCATGGAATAAAGTGCCGCAAGCTCTTCGGTGCTGTCCGTATGTCCGATACCGATTATCGATTCGGGAAGCGACGAGAGTTGCTCGTCATTAAGGCCGACAAGCACTATAACGCATCTCTCGCTGATGAGCTTGGAGAGATTGACGAACTGCATCAGTCCCTTTCTCTCGCGCCACGGATTGGCGACTCCGAGAAGAACGTTCTTGTTACGAAGGTTCAGGCTGTTTCTGAGTCTGAATACAAGATTGTCATCCGTCCTCTCTTCGGCTATCGGATGGAACACCGACGTATCGATCCCCGTAGGGACGACTACCGTATGGTATTCCCCCATGAACGACTGTTCCACACGGCTTTTGAGCCACTGTGACGGCGTCACGAGTGTGATATCTTCAAATCCCGTGAACAGTTCCTTTTTGTCGGCATAGTTTCTCTGCGAGTTGTCCTTTCCGACGGACTTCGGATACTCGGCGAGCTGCTCGCACGAATAGCATCCCGTAGTCCATTTCATGCATCCTATATATTCAAAATGGGAGCAGTGTCCCGTAAACGTCCAACAGTCATGCAGCGTCCAGATGATCCTGATATCGGTTTTTTTCAGGTATTCAAAAAGAACACGGATATTCAGGTAATATCCATGAACGTTATGAAGGTGGATTATATCCGGTTTGAATTCCTCGATCACATTTATGAACCCGACCGTTGCACGTTTCGAATAGAACCCGTGCCGATCCGTTATCCTCGACAGTCCGCCGTGGATATATACATCGAGATCCTGGCCGATCCTGTATCCGTTCATATACTCGGGATGACTGTCCCTTCCGTAGGCCACCATGCACTCGTATCCGTTTGCGGTAAGAGTATTGTAGAGCCCTTCGACAAGCCTTCCGACGGAGCCTGTACCGACTACCGTATTAACGAGCATGACCCTTCTGTTTTCAAGGTGGTTGAGGCTTCTTACCACCCTCTTTGCTTCCTTCGTGTACAGAAGATCGGGCTCCGGTTCGGACAGGTCCTGACCGATATAGGAATTCTCTATGTTATTGTCAAGCGAGATCACCGAGATGTCATTCTGCGCCATGATCATTTCCTGGCGTTCCCGCTCCAGTCGCTCCTGCTCGAGGCGTCTTGCTTCGGCAAGAGGATCGGTAATGTGTTTTCTTCTCATATATCTCTAGTTGTCGGTGTTCTCGTCCGTATCGTCGAGTATCAGTCTGATGACTCTCTCGTGCCCTTTTGAGAAATCCTTCTGAAGCTGGAGCCTTCTCATTTCTCTTCTCACATTCGGAGTGGACAGAAGCCATTCTATCGTCGACACAACCGTCTCGTCATCGGTCTCGTTTCCGATACCGAGGTTTATGAATCCGTTCTGTATGCCCGCGAAAACGTGCATCGCTTCACGGTCATTCTGTGCCAGTACTATAGCCGGAACTCCCATGCTCGCAAGCTCGTACACTGTACGTCCCTGACTCGTTATCGCAAGGTCCATCTTGCCCATATATGAGCTGACCCTTTTGACATCCTTGTGAACGAACACTCTGTCTTCCTCGCTCGTCGCTATCCTGTCGGCATAAGGGTATGCGAACCCGAGAAGGAAGTGGAAGTTGATATCGGGATTGGTCTTGTGAAGACGTTTGCATATCTTGTAAAGTCTTCCCGTCAGATCCGACGGATCAGCTCCTCCGAAGATCACGAGAACATTCTCGGCCTTCTCGGAGAATTCCTTGGGTCTTTCTTCCAAAAACTCGTCCCTGATGCAGAAATATTTACTTCCGTAATATTCGTTGTGAAGCTTGTCGCCCTTCTCATACAGGGCGTTTATTACGGCATCCGCGTACTTGGCTCCGGGACCTACGTCCTCGAAGTTAATGACGCGCTTTGCGTATTTAGTCACCATCAGCATATATTCGCTTGATGTATCGAGTATATCGTTAATAAGGATATCAGGCTTCTCTTCGGCTAGCACCTTCTCAAAATGCGCCTCATCCCTGACCTTGATCACATTGAAGTTCGATTCCGTTATCTTCTCTATCCCGATGTCGGAATCTTCGGATGCCGCAAATACCACCTCATGGCCGGTAAGTTTGTAAGCAAGTGTAAGACATCTGTACACGTGCCCCATTCCGACCGATCTCTTTCCGACGGTACGGAACATGATCTTCTTGCGGCGAAGTATATTCTCACAGAGAACCCAGTCCGAGTATGTGTCTATATCAACCGCCTCGTCCTCGGCTATCTCGAATATGCTGACCTTCTTACCTATACGTCCTTCTGCGCTCACGCACTCTCTTCTCGTGATAAGGAATCCGCCGGTCTCCAGGTAGTTTGGCGGAAGCTCCTGCGAATTGAGACGCTTCTCATAGTTCTTGACGTATTCGCCCTTTTCGTTCACGCCCCATGACAGATGAGGTTTGTTGGTGGCAGAAAGAACAGTGTCGAAGTCGTGATTTTCGAAGTATTCGATCGCATCCCTGATCGTGGTGGATCTGAGCGTCGGGCTCGTTGCCTGCATCGTGATAACGATGTCGTATCTGATGCCCTTCTTCTCCTCCATGTAGCTGACCGCATGGAAGATAACGGGATCGAGCGTAACGGAATCGGTTGCAAGTTCCGCGGGTCTCGCTATGACCTCAACTCCGCGTTTTTGCACGATACCGCCGAGTTCCTCGTCGTCCGTCGATACGGCAACGTCAACATCCATGTGCATCGTTTCCCTGAGAGCCTTCGCATTATCGATGGAATAAGCTATCAGCGGCTGTCCGCACATGATCCTGACGTTTTTTCTCGGTATTCTCTTGGACCCGCCTCTTGCGGGTATGACTATGAGCGTTTTCATCGATCTTTACCCAAAAACCGCTTTTTTACATAATTTGCTAGCGTAATTATATCACGTCTGTTTATAATTGCAAAAACGGCAAATATCGCAACAGCAAGGATATATCTTATTATCACGTCACGGATCGAATCACCGTACAGGTTCAGGAACAGAAGCCCCGTACCCATCATCACGATCATCGCAATGAACATGTATGCGTCATCATAGACCTTCTCGCGAAGAACGAACCTGACCATAACAAAATGCATGACCATAAGAACGAGATAGCTCGCAAGTGTCGTATATGCGGCAGCTATATAGCCGTACCGCGGTATGAACAGTGCGTTCAATATATAGTTGATACCGGCCGCGGCACATGATCCTACGGCTATGATCGGCGTCTTCTTTAAGAATATCTCCACGTTGACGTAGTTCGTATAGAAATACTGTGCCAGTGTTCCGAGCACTATCGGCGGTACAACAAACTTAGCCGTCCAGTACGTGTTGTTTGATATCGAAAGCAGCATCAGCGCTTCCGGAGCCGCAACAATGAATGCGAACGACAGGAAACACCCGAGCATAACGAGCTTCTTCTGAATTCCTCTTATCTTCTCCCGTCCGCCCGCAAAAAGCGTTTCGTTAAACCACGGCAGCCATGCCTGTCCTATCGCGTTAGTAAATATCATCAAGAGCGTAGCAAAAGAATATCCGAATATGTACAATCCCGAATCCGCATCGCCGGCAATATCCTTGATCATTATCCTGTCCATCTGCGCCAGCAGTATGAGCGCGAGTGCATGCGGGATCATCGGCAGTCCGATCTTGAGCGCGTACGTCCAGTACTCTCTGTTGTAGAACACCTTTCCCTGCACTATAAAGCGGATGTAGAACACTATACCCATTATCGCCGTCGGGATTATGACACCGAGTATCTTTCCGATGTATCTTGCATCCGAGAATACGAGCATCAGCGTGATCGACAGAGCCACCTGACCGACACACGTTATGACAGAGATCAGAATATTCTCTTTATACCGGTATTCGTACCTGCATTTCTGCATCATGTATTCCACGGACGGGGATACGCACAGGTATGCGAACAGACCCACGGCGAGCGGGACCTCATAGTGGATCCACCCCGCAAGGGCTTCTCTGAATATGAACGCAAAAACGAGAAGTATGAGTCCGAACGAACTCGACAGTCCCTGAAGCGCGGACATATACTCATCGAACCTGTCGGCAAAATCAAGCTTTGCCCGTCCGATCGAATATACGACGCACAGACATGCAAAAACGTTAAAAACGTCTATCCATGAATTGTATGTATTGGCCCGGCCGTAATCGGCCGTGGTCAGCATTCCGGTATATATAGGGGTTGTAATGATGGCAACGGCTCTTATCGATACATTGGCTATCGTGTACCACACACCCGACTTTACGACCTTATTGCCTTCCGATGCTGCACTATCCATTAACGAACATATTCTCCTGTAAGATCGTATCGTCCTCGATATCGACTGCGGCAACGCATCCGGCTATTTTCTCCATACGTTCCGGCGATATTCCGGTACCCGGACGTTTGAATGTCAGCATTTCCTTTGTGATAACGCTTCCCTTCGGAATCCTGCACGCGGATACAACCGACCTTCTTGCGTTTTTCCTGGCGGCGCTTTCTGTCTCAAGGCTCACCAGATCCGCACTGCCTCTGAGCATATCCATTCTCTCTATCGACGAGAGTATCGCACGGGCATCATCGGGATCCATTGCGTGGTAGTGGTCGTTGCCTTTAAGCGTTTTGTCGAGAGTAAAGTGCTTCTCGACAAGCTGTGCACCGAGATTGTATGCGCACTTGATGACGTCGCATTCCGGCGTCGGTTTTGTATGATCCGAATATCCGATGTACAGATCGGGGAACTTTTCGGCAAGCGTTGCGATCTTGAGAAGATTTGCATCCTCAAGCGGCGTGGGGTATTCGAGCACACAGTGAAGGAGCGTTATCGGAGCATCGGTATTGCGTCTTATCGCGCTTACCGCCCGTTCTATCTCATCCTCGTTCGAGGCTCCGACAGACAGCAGGATCGGCTTGTTCTTCTTCGCCTGATACTCTATGAACGGAATGTTTGAAAGATCCGATGAAGATATCTTGTAAACGTTCATCAGTTCATTGAGATAGTCGGCCGACTCTATGTCAAACGCGGTCGAGAGGAATTCGATCCCGACGCTGTCGCTGTACTCTTTAAGTTCTTTGTACTCGTCATACCCGAACGAGTCGAACTTGGTGAACAGCTCATACTGCGATCTCGTCGGCTCTTCCGTGATATCCCAGTAATAAGGCGATGCCTTGGCCGCGAGAGTTCCGGCTTTGTACGTCTGGAACTTGACCGCATGTATGCCGGCTTCCTTCGCTTCCTTGATCATAAGTTTGGCGGCATCCATGTTAGAAATGCCGCGTACTTTTGCAATATCATAATAATTGACGCCTATCTCGGCTATAAGGACGAACCTGCCTTCGGCAAGTCTCCTCATTATGGTACTTTCCATGTTTCACCTCATATCAGGGAACCTTATCATCGGGCATATCCGATATAAAGTAGCCCGCATCCAACGCCTTTTGGTACCTCTCATATCCTTTTTCGTAAAAGACAATGAGCTCGTTTAACATATCGTCGAACTCCTGAGTCCTCTCCCTCTTTCCCGAGAATATCTCATCGGCCTGATCCATGAGTTCGAATATCTTTACCTCGGAGCCCGCACGCTTGACCGCCTCAACATAGCTTGCCGCCGAATGAAGCGAATCAACCGGACCGAACGAGAGGATCGCATCGCGAAGATCATCGAATGATGTTATCCTCGTTATTCCGTCAATGAGCGCGAACGGAACGTTTCCGAATATTATCGAGCGTTTCCCGAGAAGCGCCGCCTCGTATGCCGCCGTACCCGTTATCGTGATAACACCTTTTGCGTTCACGATCCACGGTTTGGGATCCTTGTAATAGTTGATCTGAACAAGGCGGACGTTGTGTATCTCTTTAACCTTTTTATAGAACTCAAATCCTCTCTCGCCGAGCATCGCCTGATGTTCCTTGACATACAGTTTCCAGCCGATCGGGAGTGCTTTTGATACCTGCTCAATGAGATTGAGCTCATCAACATAGTACGAAGCCTTGACGAACACAGATGACTCCGGGATCAGATGAAGCGGCATGAACACATAGTCCTCGCCCTCAACAGGATCCTCGAAATATTTGTTCTTCCCGTACAGATATCTCTTCTTGAGTTCCTCTTCAAGATAGTAACGGATATACGGAAGCGACGGCGCGTAGAGCATCGGGCTCTTCTTCTTGAGTTTGAGGTTATGCTTCCTGATATCCATATCATAGAAATACTCGAGCTTTCCGTGCATAACCCGCGCGATCCAGATGAGTGAATCCCTCTCGTACTTGGATGTTACGCTCCCGGCAAACTCGCGGTTCATAATGGAGGACTCACGTCTGTAATTCTCGACGTATTCTATGCTCTCTCTTATAGCACTGTCGGGATGTGATTTTATCTCATTGAACAGATGGACAAAATACGGATCTATCCCGAACGCATTCTGGAAGCTCGGATACTTGTAATAACCAAACTTCGAATACTCGATCGTCATACACGGTATCTTCTTCCTGTAACATACCTCGCAGAGGATCGTGCGCTGAAGTTCCGCATTATCCATGTCAAATATCACGTCGGGCCGAAACTCCTCGATCAGTCCGATTATCTTCTTGTAGTTAAGTTCCAGCCAGTAAAGGTTCTCCGCATAGCTCGTGACCTTCCAGTACATTCGCCAGTGATAATGCCTCGTGTTCATCTGAGAGCTCATCAGCTGCATGTTCAGATTCTTGTAGTGGCTGTACTTCTCGTCTATCATCGACAGATATTCAAGATCATAAGGTGCATCGGACTCCTTGAGGCCCTTTACGAACTGCTCGCATATATCCCTCACGTCGTAGATCTTAACGTCGGGCTCGAGCTTCTTGAACTCGTAGTACGTATGCTCGTTGTAATATGTCTTGTTGTAACTGCATTCGCTCGACATTATGAAAAATGCCGCGACCTCATTGTCCTCCTTGAGCTTTTCGGCCAGGAACCACAACGGTTTGCAGTAGGTCTCACGACATATCATCAGTATTCTCTTGTTCTTGAATATAGAGTCTTTAACCATCAGGGAAATCTCTCCAGTGTTGAAGCCGCTTCGGCCTGGCGGGTCTTCGTGTATGCCGCAAGGATCGCCGGTGCGCGAAGCGCCATAAATACCTTTATCTTAAGTGAGCGCGATACAAGCGGGTTCTTTGTCTTCGAAAGCGCTCTTACCTTATCCCGGTACCGGTTCAGATCGTCCGCATCGGGTTCGCCTCCGGCAAGTTCGTTCTGTATCGCCGTCACATACTCGTAGAGCATGAAGTTGTCCGTCTCATTCGCAAGTTCGGGATGATTTTTTCTCAGGAACTCCTCCATAAGAACATCTGCCTCAATGTTCTTTCTGACCATACCGCTTCTCTTCGAATTGCTCCCGGACCTCTCTCGGAAATGATACATCGGGGTCGGATCGTACACCACCTTGTCGGCCTTTGACAGAAGCGCATCTACAACTATCCTGTCCTCAACCGTGATATCGGTTCTGAACGTCAGCCCTTCGAATATCTTTCTCGAATAGAGCTTGTCCCAGCAGTGCAGGAAAAATCCGTCGTGCCCGAGCGTCACCGCAACGGCTTCGGCGCCCGTCATAACCCTCGGGGATGCCGCCTCGTCATGAAGAGTCGTGTTCACGTACTCGTAAAATCGTCCGCATACCGCTATGTCAGCCGAATACTTCTCCATATTTCCGAGCATACTCTCGAACATCTCAGGCTCAATGTAATCGTCGGAATCGACAAACCCCAGATAATCACCCGTCACTTCCGCCATCCCGCGGTTTCTCGCATCAGCGATACCGTTTGCCGGGCAGGTTATAAGTTTGATACGGGAATCTTCACCGGCCCATTTCCTGCAGATCTCCTCGGATCTGTCCGCACCGTGCCCGCATACTATGATAAGCTCGATATCCCTGTATGTCTGCGCAAGTACGCTCTTTATGCTCTCTTCGACGTAGCGTTCCACGTCGTATACGATCATGATGATACTTATCATCTCAATGCTCCGTTTACCGCTTCAAGATAAGCGTATCCTTTGCCCTCGTCGGGCTCTATGTAGGCGCCTTCTCCCCATTCGTTCCATGCGTTCAGATAAACGAAATCGGCTTTGCGCCCCTCAACTTTCGTCCTTAATGTCCTAAGCGTCTCTTCGGTCAGTTTCGGGGATGTGCCCGTATATACGAGGCCCTTGTATCCTCTTCTCGGCGTGTTGTCCCAGTCGGGTATCACTCCGGGGAATTCGTTTTCGGCATAATCACGCTGCGCGATCGCTTTCATGATCCGCTTGCCGCTTACGCGCCTTTCAAGTATATATCCTCTTTTTCCGCCGAATATCTTATTCCTTACCGTCCTTGCGAACGTTCCGAGATTGTATTGAAGTTTCCCGAATGCTCCGAGCCCGAATTTAAGCGTATAGCCGGGTTCGAAATAGTAATATGCGTCCACAAGACCGGATCTTTCTTCCGAGCCTGCCGCTGTCTTTCCGGATATGACGTACACCCCGTCAAAACCGGCCTCCCCGGCCCACTCGTCAAATGCCTTTCTCATCTCGGCAAAGCACGGTATGTCAAACGTCTTGTATATCTGCCACACGGGACGGTTGTCGACTTTTATGTACCTGCTGTCGCGAAAATATGGCAGGAGGTAATCGAAATACCGTCTCCAGTCTTCCCTGTTCCCGTATTCCTGTGCGATAAGCACTTTATCCGACAGGCCGTACCATGTCCTGGTCCACGTTTCGTTGGCCCAGCATATATTGAACCTTATATCTATCTCGGGATGTTCAAGAAGTGTCTGAAGCGGCCCGGCCATCAGCGTCTTGCCGTTAAAATAATACTGGTACAGGCAGAAGCCGTATATACCGTACTTCCTTGCAAGCTCGGCCTGATGCGTCAGCGTTTTGACAGCGTCCTTATCAAGATCGTAGTACTCGCCTCCGAGCGGCACCCTGGGCTGTCTGTGACCCTTATAGAGAGGCACTGCACGTTTGACCGCGACCCACTCCGTATATCCTTTGCCCCACCACTCGTCGTTCTCCGGGAACGTATGATACTGGGGCAGGTACATGCACATTACTTTCATTGATCGGTACTCCGGGTGACGGTCACTGTTTCATCCAGACGGTCCTGTTCACGATATGCGTATAGCTTTGAATGAGCTTGACGACTTTGACGGACACATTCTCGTCGGCGTAATCTTCGGCTTCGACGACCTTCTCGCCGTTCTCGTACATTGAGGTGGCAAGATCGATGGCCTGACAAACGTCATCGCTTTTGATCCCGCCGATGACGATCGTACCTTTGTCTAGGACTTCGGGTCTCTCGGTAGAGGTACGTATGAGTACCGCCGGAAAATCAAGCATAGCCGACTCTTCCGACAAAGTCCCGGAATCCGACATTACGCAGTATGCGTTCATCTGAAGTTTGTTGTAGTCAAGAAAACCGAACGGTTTCATATTCGACACGAGAGGATCGAACTTGAAGTTCCTCTTCTCGATAAACTTCGCGCTTCTCGGATGTGTGGAATAGATGACCGGCATCTTATACTTCTGCGCAACGATATTGACCGCATTCATAAGATCCATGAAATTGTCTTCAAGGTCTATGTTCTCTTCCCTGTGTGCCGACAGCAGTATATACTTCTTCGGCTCAAGGTTCAGCCTTGTGAGAACATCGCTTGCCTCTATTCTGTCCATTGAAGCCTTTATGACTTCCTTCATCGGAGATCCCGTTACGAATATCGTCTTGCCGTCGATGCCTTCCGACAGGAGATATCTGCGGGAATGCTCGGTATACGGCATATTGATGTCTGAAATGTGATCGACGATCTTGCGGTTGATCATCTCGGAAACATTCCAGTCCCAGCAACGGTTCCCCGCTTCCATATGGAAGATGGGTATCTTAAGTCTCTTGGCGCTTATTGCCGAGAGAGCCGAATTGGTATCTCCGAGAACAAGGAGTGCATCGGGCCTCTCTTTTTCAAGAAGCTCGTAAGATCTTGCGATTATATTGCCCATGGTCTCTCCGAGGTTTGCGCCCGCTGCCTCGAGAAAATGATCCGGACGCCTCAGGTTCAGATCCTCAAAGAATATCTCGTTGAGCGTATAGTCATAGTTCTGTCCGGTATGCACAAGGATATGATCAAAATACCTGTCGCAGCATTTGATCACCTCGGACAGCCTGATTATCTCCGGACGCGTGCCGACTATCGTACATACTTTCAGTTTGTCAGACATATTCACACCTCTTCGCGAAACGTATCTCCCTTATCGGGATCGAATACCTCGTTGACCCACATAACGGTCACCATATCTTCGTTGCCTATGTTCTCGATGTTATGGGTATATCCGCACGGAATGTCTACGACCTCGAGC
This sequence comes from Lachnospiraceae bacterium, assembly GCA_024698285.1. Taxonomy (GTDB): domain Bacteria; phylum Bacillota; class Clostridia; order Lachnospirales; family Lachnospiraceae; genus UBA2868. Next base: position 18,451 of record JAILRJ010000044.1, read on the forward strand.
TTATTGCCCGAAACGTGGTATTCCGTGATCTTGTCGCTGCCTATCCTGCGAAGCCTTATCACGCCTTCGCCCTTAACGACAAGGAATTTCTCGTTCTTCGTATTGTGCCAGTGATTGCCCTTGACGATTCCCGGATGCGAGATGTTCACCGACACCTGGCCTCTGTCGGGAGTCTTTAGAAATTCCGTGAACGATCCTCTATCATCCTCGCGCATAACGAGCGGATACAGGAAATCATCCTCCGGTATATAGCTTAAATATGTGCTGTACAGTTTCTTGGAAAAGCCGTCCGAAAGATCCGGAAGCGACAAGTCCCGTCTCATCTCCGGAAACGACTTTATGAGATTTGCCACGTCACCGAGAAGGACGTCATGCACGCACGGAACATATCCGTATCCGTCCTTAACGTGCTGCTTATCCTCCATGCAAAGGAGCAGTTCATCAACGACATCATCTATGTATACAAGATGCAGGAGAGTAACCGGATCGTTGACCGTTATCGGAAGACCTCTTGCTATGTTGTGGCAGAACGTTGCGACCGCCGAATTGTAATTGGGGCGGCACCATTTACCGAACACGTTCGGGAATCTGTATATCACTGCCTTCCCGCCGTGCCTGTCGGAAAACTCCCTGACAAACTCCTCGCCGGCACGTTTGCTTATACCGTACGGATTATCAAGAGCGGCCTGGATCGAAGACGACACAACGATCTTCGCCCCGGGATTACCGACACTCTCAAGTGTATCAAGAAGGGTCTTCGTAAAATCACGATTCCCCTCCATGAATTCTTCTTCCCTCTCGGGCCTGTTGACGCCCGCGAGATGATAAACGATATCGGCATCCTTCGCATACTCCGACAGCTTTGCCGGATCGGTGTCGATATCGTAAGAAAATACCGTATCCTCTCCCAGGCATGCCAGACGCTGTATTAAGTTTTTGCCGATAAATCCGCCTGCTCCCGTTACGAGGATATTCAATGTCCCGTCTCCCACTCTGCAAGCTCATCCCTGACATAGCTTATGGACATGAGCTTTTCCTTGACCTGTTCAACATTAAGAATAGTTGTATTGTTGGAATTAAACTCGGTGAGCTTAGCCCTCTCAACGCTTCCTTCCTTGAAGTACTTGTCGTAGTTGAGGTCTCTCTGATCCGCCGGAACGCGGTAGAAATCACCGAGATCGAACGCCCTTGCGCATTCCTCGTTCGTAAGGAGCGTCTCGTACATCTTCTCACCGTGCCTGATACCGATGACTCTGACTTCGTTATCCGCGTTAAACAGTTCCTTCACCGCGGTTGCAAGAGTCTCTATCGTACACGCCGGTGCCTTCTGTACCATGATATCCCCCGCATCGGCGTTGCCGAATGCGAAAATCACAAGCTCCACTGCCTCCTCAAGACTCATGATGAATCTCGTCATCGTAGGTTCCGTAACCGTAAGCGGAAGTCCCTGTTTGATCTGATCGATGAACAGAGGGATAACGGAGCCTCTCGAGCACATAACGTTACCGTATCTCGTTCCGCATATGAGAGTCCTGTCGGGATCGACCGTACGTGATTTTGCAACGAACACCTTCTCCATCATGGCTTTGCTCGTACCCATGGCATTAACGGGATACGCAGCCTTATCGGTCGAAAGACATATGACCTTTCTGACTCCGGCTTCGATCGCGCATGTGAGCACGTTATCGGTTCCGATGACGTTTGTCCTGACCGCTTCCATCGGGAAGAATTCGCAGCTCGGTACCTGCTTGAGGGCTGCGGCATGGAAAATGTAATCCACTCCGTGCATCGCATCGCGCACGCTCTGTATGTTCCTGACATCACCTATGTAGTATTTGATCTTAGGATTGTTGTAGTGATGACGCATGTCATCCTGCTTCTTCTCGTCTCTCGAGAAGATCCTGATCTCCCTGATGTCTGTCTCGAGGAATCTCCGAAGAACGGCGTTTCCGAACGATCCCGTTCCCCCGGTGATCAGAAGTGTTTTGTCTTTGAATATGCTCTCAGTCATTTGTAGGCTCCCATTTGTGAGGTTTATTGTCGTATGATCTGTCAACGGGGATCGTCCCGTCGGGATTTCTCATCTGATATGTGGGCACGATCTTCTTGACCCACTTGCGGATCGTCATGTCATCGGTCTCATCCTTTGACAGTTCGTTCATTATCTCGAGTTCTCTGAAGAACTCTTCCTCATCGAATTCGATCGGCTTGCCTATATGGATCTTGCTGTTGGCCGTATCCTGCAGGCCCTCCTCCTCCATGAGCATCTCCTCATAGAGCTTCTCTCCGGGGCGAAGTCCCGTGAACTGTATCTGGATATCTTCTCCGGGAACGTATCCCGACAGACGTATCAGATTTATCGCAAGGTCGAGTATCCTTACCGGCTCACCCATCTCGAGAACGAATATCTCTCCGCCTTTTGCGTATGCACCGGCCTGAAGCACAAGAGATACCGCTTCGGGGATCGTCATGAAGTATCTGATGATGTTCGGATGCGTTACCGTGACGGGTCCACCCTCTTCGATCTGCTTCTTAAAGAGCGGTATTACCGAACCGTTGCTTCCGAGTACGTTTCCGAACCTTACCGCCACGAATTCGGTGTTGCTCTTCTGGTTGTAAGACTGGACGATCATCTCGCATATACGCTTGCTCGCACCCATGATGTTCGTCGGATTGACCGCCTTGTCCGTGGAGATCATGACGAATCTTCCCGTTCCGTAACGGGATGCAGCCTCCGCAAGCTTCCATGTGCCCATGACGTTGTTCTTGATCGCCTCGTTCGGAGAATCCTCCATCAGCGGAACATGCTTGTGGGCAGCCGCATGATAAACGATATCGGGATGATACTTCTCAAATACCGAATTGACCCTGTTCGTATTCCTGACGCTTCCGATGAGCACTTTAAGGTCAAGTTCGGGATAATTTCTCGACAGCTCCTGCTGTATCGCATATGCGCTGTTCTCGTAAATATCGAATATGATCAGCTGCTTGGGTCTGTGGGTCGCTATCTGGCGGCACAGCTCGCTTCCTATCGATCCGCCTCCGCCCGTGACAAGGATGACCTTATCCTTAACGTAGCTCATTACCGATTCGAGATCGATCTGAACCTGGTCGCGGCCGAGAAGATCGGCTATATCGACTTTACGAAGCTGGCTGACATTGACCTCCCCGTTAACGAGCTGGTACATTCCCGGAAGAGTCTTAAGCTCACACTTCGTCTGCTTGCATATCTCGAGTATCTCGCGGATGACTTTCTTCGAAGCGGTCGGCATCGCTATGATTATCTCGTCGATGTCGTACTTGGCCGCGTTCTCTATGATCGCGTCTCTTCCGCCCACGACCTTGACGCCGTGTATGTAATTGCCTATCTTGGTCGAATCGTCATCAATGACACACATCGCGTTCTTCTCGATGTAGCTTGAGGAACGCATCTCACGGATCAGCGAATTGCCCGCATCCCCGGCTCCGATTATCATTACGTTCACACTCTTGGCGTTACTGACGCGTTTTTCTATGAACGTCCTGAAGACCCTGTAGAAAAACCTCGTGATCGCAACAAGTGCCAGCAGGAATCCGCCGAAGAACACATAACAGCTTCTCGGATACGTCCATTTAAGCACCAGGTTTACGACCAACATCTGTATGACCGCCGAGAAGAAACATGCACCGAGTATCGAGAACATCTCGGGTGCGCCCGCGTATTCCCACAGGCTCTGGTACAGATGGAACAGCCAGAACAGTATGAGCGTTAATATTATCGAATAGGGAAGGAATTTGGCAGCCGTCTCGCCGTATACCTTTTCGGGTATCTGGGTGACGGAAAAATCAAATCTCGCTATGAGTGCAAGATACGTTGCGACAACAACCGAAAGAGCGTCGCAAATCATCAGCCCGATTCTTCTTATAACCAATTGTCTGCTTTTTATCATTAAACCAAAACTACCGTATTCATTTTTTATTTCAACAGTTCATTATATCAAACCGACCTTGCTATTGCAATTAAAGCGAGCACGCACAGAAGGAACGGAGGCACTATGAAAAAGTTCTCCATGAACGATGCCGCAAGGAGCGCAAACACGCCTGCGACGGCCGAACCCGAAACGATGCCGGAACCCGCTTTTTCGCGAAGTTTTAAGAGTCTTTCGATCAGCATGAAGCATGTGATCGCAAACACGATGACTCCGTGAACGATCAGAATATCCAGAAGACCGTTGTGGACTTCGAACATTCCGCCCATCCAGTCAACGTTTATCGTATATGAACTTCCTATACCGGTCAGGGGATGCAAAAGGAACGCATTCCAAAGGTCCGTCCATATCTCATCCCTTCCCGAGATGATGTCTTTGTAGAATATCCTCACGTCGAAGCTTGACGCGAATTTCCCGAGCCATACGTAAAGAAGCGATACACCTATCGCACCAAGCGTCATGGCAAGAGTCAGGAGCAAGTAAAACACTTTGTTCTTCCGAACCTTCAGCGGTATCAGCATAAGGACGGCGAACACGACCAGTCCGAGGAGCGCACACCTTGCCCTGTACCATGCGATTATGTTGTAGGCCCATGCGAAGCAGAAGATCACAAAACAAAGCAGGAACACCGCTCCGTTCTTAACATTTTCCTTAAGACGCTCCCTGAAAGCCAGAAGAGCCGTTATCGCAAACACGAATCCGGTGATCAGTACGAGCCCGCCGTAGTTCGTATTATAGCCTTTGAAATACCCCTTGACGTCAAATGTCCAGTAGAAGAAATAAAACCCTATATACACGCTCGAGAACCACACGAACGGTTTCGAAAAACGGATCTTATCCGCAAGATATATGACGATGATAACGTCCGCAGCCGTAAGGAATGCACCTTTTCCCGATCCGATAACGATCAGATTGATCCCCGCGATTACACACCCGCATGCCGCAAGCCAGAAATACGGATCACGCAGCGCATCCGAGGGCCTTACGTAGCATACGAACGTTACGGCGAGAGCCAGGAACGATATGAGCGTTCCGTACGGGGATACCGCCTCATACCAGACGTATTCGTTCCATTCCGGGATCGTAAGGACCAGGATCGCGGTAATGAGCGAAAGATTTCCCAGAGTCATTCTTTTTTCAGTGATATTATCTCTTTCCACCAAACTTATCCTTCACAAAGCCCGCGAGCCTTCCGACTATCGCGGCAACATATTTGTAATACAGCAGCACAAGAACAATAAGCAGTACCGGGCAGATATAATACCTTCCGGGTGCCTTTCCGATCATTGCGACGGATATCGCGATCAAAATTAGATACGAAAGCGCATCGACCAGAAGATTGTTTCCGAGCGTAACGTATTTTCTTACAAACCTGTAAGCGAATGCCCACATCAGCGCATAACTTACCGCCGTTGCGACCGCGGCGCCCATTGCACCGAAATACGGAATGAACGCAAGGTTCATCGCAACGTTAGCGACTGCGCCTATCGAAGTTGCAACCCCCATCGACTTTGAATCCTTATACGCAAGGCATATCGATCCGAGGAATCCCGTTAGTGCGCCGAATATGACCGATATCAGAAGCGGAGGTACGAATACCCAAGCCTCGTAGAAGTCCTTCCTGAACATGAACGTTGCGATCGGATTGACAAGAAGTATAAGGGCCGCGCATCCGATCACCATTACGGAATTGTATGTTCTGTACATCTGAGTGAAGAACTCGCTGCTCTTCTCATCCTTGTAGCTCTTCGTCGCGGACATCTGCCACGCCTGCGCGAAAATCCTCTGAAATACCATAAGTATCGCCGGTATCTTATAGGCAACACCGTATACGCCGTTAACCGCAGCTCCGCAAAGCGCGAGAACTATATACCTGTCGGCCGCATTGTTTATCCAGCTTCCGGTCGAGTAAGCGATAAGCGGGGCTGAGTATTTTATCATCTCGGCTCTCATCTCATCGTCGGTATTAAGGTTTTTGACTATACCCGCGCTTCTTCCGACAAGAAGCATGACCGATGCGGCAACAAGATACGCAAGTATCTGCGAGAAGATATAGCCGTTAAGTCCTATCTTTATCACGAGAAGGAAGCATATATTCGATATTATCATCACGACCGTGGAAGTTATGCTTCCGATAACGACAACCGGTACGGCTTCGCATCCCTGGAAGAACAAAACAAGGAATTCGTACAGCGAATTGGTGATAAACAAAAAAGCAAACAAGAGCACATACCACTTGATGTTCTCTCCGACAAACGCAAATGACATAATGCACAGGCCTACCACTATCGCATCGGCGCGGACCACATACGAAAGACCCGTGCGAAGTATGCTTCCTCTCCTGTCCTCGTTTTCTATCCCGAACCTCAGAGCCGCTTCGCCGATATTAAACGTAAGCGCGGGAACGAGCAGGAGGAGAGTCACCTGCATTATGTCTGCTATTCCGTATTCATATGTCGTAAGTACATCCGTATAAAGGGGAACGAGAAGAAAGACCAGTATCTTCGATACGAAATTACTGACGGAGAACAGTGCGATATTACCGGCCAGATACCGGTAGCTGCCTTTTTCCTTTTTATCCTTTACTCCCATATCATTCCTTAAAGTCGATCCGGCTGTTTGCAAGAAGAAGCAGCAACAGCAGGTTGACCGTGTAATTCGTCCATATCAGATCCACGTCGAAGAACGATTCGAAGAACACCGCGAAGACGGCCGTAAGTGCGCAAAGTGCGACTTTTCGCGAAGCGATCCCGTCGCGCAGTGCGAACAGACGTCTGAACATAAGAAACACCGTAAGCGCAAACACTGTAAGGCCGTGTATGACGAGGATGTTATACATCGCGTTGTGAACATTGAATTCAAAGAAGGACGTGATCGTAACATTTGTACCGATTCCCGTCAGGGGCTTTGACCTGAAGTAATTCCAGAACTCGAGCCATATCGCCTCACGCCCCGAGAAGATGTTCTTGTAGAAGAACGGCATCCTGAAGTTAACCCCGGTCGTTCCGAGCCAGATGTAAAATGCCACAAACAGGAGCGATCCGAATGTCGCGAGGATACAGACCGTATAATAGAATCCCTTACGTTCCCAGAGCTTCTTCGGTATGACAAAACGGAGTATCATAAACGCCCCGAGCATGATGAACGCGCCCCGTGATCTGTGATAAAGGGCTATCTGGAAACACTTTACGAGTGCGATCGTTGTAAGAAGCCCTGCGATGATATGCTTCTCGTAAAGCTCATCAAAGAAAGGCAGGACGCACAGCATCGAGAACATCGTAAACGTCGCGGCCGTATTCGTGTTCATCGCGAACGACGTGTAATCCGCGAACATCCACGTGTACACCCCGAAAAACCAGTATATGAGCATAAGTGTGTAGAGACTCCCGAACAGATATATCTGCCATTTCGCAAACTTTATCTGCGACGACAGATACCATACGAGGGCAAAATCCGCCATGACGAAGAAACATCCGAGTCCGCTGTCCACGATCAGTATGTTTACGGCCGTGATGACAACAAGCAGGAAAAGGGCGATAAAATCAATATCCCTCGCTTTTATCTTCCGGATGGGATTGACATTGACAAGCGCGATGGCTGCCAGAATGACAAACACGAACACCCCCACGTATTTTTCCGTCAGTCCGTAAAACCTCGGAACGAAGAATGTGAGGGTATAGAACACAAAGAGACAAAGGATGAGAAGTGTATTTATAACATCCCGTATCGTGCTCTCTTCTTTTATTTTTCCGAAACAAGCTTTGACAGTTTCGATACCAAAGCCGTGCTTACCGTTTTCCATGAATGGTTCTCCCAATCAAACCCTGCCGACAGTCTTTCGGCATTGGGATTTTCCAGAAGATATCTTATCTTTGCGGCTATCTCTTCGGGATCGTCATACCGCCTGATCACATCCTCGTCCCGAATATTCCCAATTACTTCCAGGGCGCCCACCGCGCCTGAGCACAGGATAGGGCAACCGCACGAGAGTGCTTCCACAGGTGCCAGGCCGAACGTCTCAAAGCAACTGTTCTGAACAAACAGCGCCGCCTCATCAAACAGCCTTACACCTTCGTCAAAGGGGACTATTCCCCTGTTATCGACATGATCATACGAATCTATCTCTTCGGAATCGGCACCTTTGTCCCCGATAACACACAGGTACAGTTTGTCATCATACTCTTTCCTAAGCTTCTCAACGGCCTCGCAGATGTATTTGATCTTCTTACGGGGCATTCCGCCTCCGATAGAGAAGATCATGTGACGCTCCCTGTCCTCGCGTTTTTTCGAGTTGGAAAGAAGAGCACTGTCGATCCCGTTCGTTACATGATCGATCTTATCCGCATACATAGGATAATGGTCTTTTAGCCACTCGCCAAACCCGGCGCTCACGGCTATGACAAGATCCGCAAGCTCGAGGGTCTTCCTCTCGATCCTGTTCATCTCCTCATCGGGCTCGAGATTGATCCCGTTTTCATGCTCTACACATCCGTGCATTATGTATGCACTCGGTTTCTTCAGTATTTTAGCGGCTTTCAGGCCAAGTATGTTCTGTTTTGAGTATCCGGAGTACACAACAACGTCCGCCCGGATCGTATTCAAAATGATCTCGGGGACGCGTGCGATCTTACCCCTTCTTTTCTGATAAAGGGTACCTTCGGGAAGATTCTCTATATAGTATTTGGTGACATTTGCGGGGCCCGTGCCCGAATAATGGTCACCCGCCAGAAATATCCTCATTTCGCCCGATCCTCTTTTATGCCGGCAAGGTATTCCTTACGGCCGCAAAACATCGCCGAAAGCGCCTCTTTCGTGCTCATATTGTCCGAATACAGGGCCTTCTTTCTTAGTGCGAACTGGATTATCAGCCCGAATGAGAACGGGCGAGACATCGCGGCGTAGTTCGCCCCCCTTGATATGAAGAAATCCCTGTCGTATCCCTGAAACCACGTAGACTCCACGCTTCTGACCGCAGCGATCATCTCGGGAACATATACTATCTTCTTCCCGCGCTTAAGGCACTCGTACAGGAACAGATTCTCCTCCCCCATACGGTACTTTGCGCCCGCGCCGAACGACTCGTTAAACGATATGCCCTTGATGCCCTCTCTCCTGAATGCGATCTCCGGCGAGAATATCTTCATCACGGACAGATACCCCATTTTGCGGGGAGAATCGAAGATCGGCCTTTGCCTCTCGGGCCGTTTTATGAAGAAGACGATGACATCTGCATCGCTGTATTTGAGAAATGCATCGTCTATTATCCTGTCGTAATCCTTTACGTACTCCACATCGTTATCGCAGAGTATGCACACGTCGCCCGAAGCTTTTGATATAGCCATGTTGCGGCTCTTTGAAAGACCGCGCTGCGTCGTCTCGATGTACGTCACGTTTACGGTCCCTTCCGGGGTATCGCGGACAACCTTCTTCTCACACTGCCTGTCGCACTGATTGATGACAACGCAGTCCGTATGGATGTTCAGGGTGTCGATATATGCTTCACTGTCAAGATGCATTGCCGACAGCAGAACTTCTACGCTCACTCAGACCCTCCTTGCGACGGCGCGAACCGCCCAGTGGCAGAAACAGTATATGCTGTAGAAAATATTAAGATGCTCCGTTTTGCGGTAAAGATTCCAGATGCGCCTTATCGCTTCGAGCTTGTTGGCCGATAGCGTACCTCCGGAACGGCGGTAGAGCGTCAGTGTCTCGTCGATCCCGAAGCCCTCTCCCGTCTTCTTCAGGACACGCCACCACGTTGCCGTATCCTCGCTCTTGACATAAGGCATGTATATGTCGTCCTTCGAAAGTTTATCGGTATCGAACATGACGGTGCTCGTGAAGATGGTCGTGTTCTTAAGCGCCTCTTTGTATGTAATCGTTGCGGGAACCCTGACAACGGTCCCGAGTCCCCTGCCTTTCTCGTCGGCGAATTCATATCCCGTAAACGAGAAAGCGGCATCTTTCTCTTTCATGAAAGCGACCTGCTTCTCAAGCTTGTCCTCTTTCCACAGATCGTCGGCATCGATGAACGCGATATACCTTCCGCCGGCGGCTTCGATACCGGTATTCCTGGCTCCGGCAGCTCCCTTTTCCTTTGCGTTCGACATAAGCTTTATGCGTCCGTCGCCCAAATACGACCCGATGATCTTCCGGCTGTCATCGGTTGACGAGTCGTCCACAAGGATCAGTTCCAGGTCCGTATAACTTTGATTTAATACGCACATAATCGTGTCGGCAATGCACTCTCTGGCATTAAACACCGGCACGACTATGCTGACTGTACTATTCATTTTCCTCACCTGTCAAAGGAGCCGGATCATCCGCGACACCTTCGCTGCTTCCGATCATAAAGAGCGTCTTGACCGTCAGTATCAGAAGCCTAAGGTCCATCCAGACGGAAAAGTTCTCTATGTAGTAAAGATCCAGCTTCAGTTTGTCGTAAGGCCTCGTATTATATTTGCCGTAGACCTGTGCGTAACCGGTTATTCCCGCGACGACCTTTGTCCTGTATGAAAACTCCGGCATCTTCTCGGTATATTCTTTGATCTTCTCCGGTCGCTCCGGGCGAGGGCCCACAAACGACATGTCTCCGGCAAGAACGTTAAACAACTGAGGGAGTTCATCTATCCTGAGCTTTCTGATCACGTGCCCGACGGGAGTGATCCTGTTGTCATGCTTTGACGCAAGAACAGCCTTTCCGTCTTCCTCGGCATGTTCTATCATGCTTCGAAACTTTATGATCCTGAACTGTTTCATGCCTCTCGTGCATCTCGTCTGCCGGTAGAAAACGCTTCCGCCGTCGCACACCTTTACGGCTATTGCCGTGATAAGCATGATCGGTGATGTGATGATGATCATCAGCAGGGCAAAGATGACGTCAAACATCCTCTTGACCGTCCTCTGCTCGCCTTCTATCGGGTCGCTCTTCGTAAACAGAAGAGGCGTATCGAAAAGGTGCAGGTTCTGCGAACCTTTAAGAACGATATCCATTATCTTTGGACTGACGTATATGTCGACGTCGTTCTCGTAACAGCTCTTGAACACGGTGTTCCTCAGCTCGTTCGGGATATCCCAGAGCATCACGGCTTCATGCTTCGAAATCTCGCTGCATATGGCATCCATGTCCTCGGAAACGCTCATCGCCTTCGTGACCGTGAACTGATGTCTCCTTGTTTTGAACTTGTCGATGATTATATCCTGACTGCTGCCGCCGTACACCAAAAGCACATCTATCGGCGGGAACAGCGCCCTGTATCCGAGTGTCGAGGCTATTATCCACAGCCCGATCGCAAAGCACTGCACGATCATTCCGATAAGGAGCGGTATAACGGTCGGAAAACGATAGGCGAGAAGACATATGATCGCATAGAACAGGATATTCGTAACAAGAGTCGCAAATCCCTGGGACAGGGTCAGCTCGATCATCCTGAAGGAGCCTATCTTCAGGCCTCCGTACATGACCGAAGCGAAGAACAGCATCACCAGATAGATAACGGCGATGAATACATGTCCCCAGAAATAGAAAGCTTTGGGAATGCCGGTATTGTAATGCCAGAACCAAACGTACAGCATTATTCCGGTCTCGATCGCCAGGATCAAAAGCGATGTGACAAACAGATATACTCTTTTCTGAAACTGTTTACGGTTCAAAACAGACTACTCCCTGCGCGTCAGGAGCAGGAAGAGCGCATAGATACACCCTGCGGCAAGCCACGGTACAGCTATCCGGCTTCCGCCGAAAATCGGACGACCCGACCTTCGTGCATATATCACAAGACGCCCCAGGTATTTGATCTTGAGTATCCCCGGCGGCGTGATAAAGGCTCTCTGCTCATAATAAAGGTAAAAAGCGTTAACGTTTTCCTGTCGAAGCTTTTTAACCGTTTTTGTGTAACCGGCCCCGGTTATCTCGCACACGGTCACTATCCGCGGCAGAACGGCCAGAACACATATCTCATCTATTTTATCATAAATATAGTCTTCGGGTACATATTTTTCGCCTTCGATCTCGGGAAACGGAAACCGTTTCAAAAGACCGGTCTCATACATAAGCGTTGTCTCTCCGGCAAACCCCGCCCTGTACAGTCCGAACAGGGTGGATCTTTCCACCTTCGGAAAATCACTCGATCCGAGCAGTTTCTCACTCGTGCATCCTTTATGTGCCACCACTCCGCCGATCTTTTCGTTTTCGGTCTCATTCTTCTTCGCATCATCGTATGCCGCAAGAAGATCCGAGACGGCAGTCGGCGTCAGATAATCATCCGAGTCCAGGCAGAGGAAAAGAGGTGTTTCGCACATAGCCACACCGGTGTTGTGAGCCCGCATCTTTCCGCCGTTTTCCCTGTACCTGTAGCGTATCGGAATAAGTCCTTCATCGATCCACTTTTTGACCTCGTCATCGGTCCCGTCGGTAGATCCGTCATCGACTATCAGCCATTCAAAATCTTTAGACGTCTGGACCGTTAAACTCTTATATGCACGCGCGAGAAGTTCTCTTCTGTTGTATGTCGGAGTAAAAACGGTAAGCCTCATTTGAGCCTCCTGTAACTGAACCTGTGCTCGACACCGGTATAATCTACAAGCTCATGCTCGACCGGCTCGGCAAGGTCATATCTGAATACGATATGTGTCGGAGTCTGTCCTATCTCATACAGTCCGGCCTTTTTGACGAAAGCCGTCTGCGGATGGCCTTTTGTAAGGACAACGTACTGTGTATCAGTAGCGTCAAGTGCAGCGCAAAGTTCCTCCTCATCCACCCTCTGATTCCTGACAAGGAGCGCCAGAAGCACATTTTGAGGCCTGGTCTCGTCCTCAAGCATCTCATCCGTATAAGAATAGTTCACGGCATATATGTAATCCTCCCTGTCAACACACAGGAGCATCTTCGGATCGTACTGGCGTATTTCCATATTGTATTCGTATTCGAAGAACGCCTTTGCATACTCCGTTTGTGAGTCTTCATGTATCATCTCCGATATCGTGATAAGTTCATCCGGTATCCTGTATATGTTCTGTGCGATTTTTATACCTTCTCCGTACACAAAGTTTCCGCCGAATATGAACATGGCCGCCGTGAGAGCGACGATAAGAGCCCTCTGTTTTTTCAGGCCGTCATCGTATATGAGCGTTGTTGCGACATACGGGACGATAATTATGACCGGTGCGATCCAGAACAGCCTGTAATACTCGCTGTTAACGTCAAATATCTTATCGAGGACGAGCGGTGTTACCGGATTGAACACCGTGACAACGAGCATGACCGCCTGAGGTATGAAGAGCTGCCTGTCCTTTTTGCTCCCTTTTACGAGAATGAACAGGATCGCGATCAGGTACAGCGCAAAGAAGCCCGTCCCGGCCGTATACAGCCCTAGGCACTTGGCAAGATACCCTATTCCGTTTTCAAATACATTCACACCCTGCATATCTACCTCGGAAACGTATAGACAGCAAACCAGCCCTTAACGTAAAGCACATACACGAGCATCATCACAAGTTCAGGAAGAATACATACAAGTATCTTCGGCAGTATCTTCAGCCTCTTTTGAAGGATCGCATACGGTATAAAGAGTATGCAGACCTCGGCGGGGATCACCATATTGGCCGTTGAACTTACGGTGGCGGTCCCGAGGCAGACAACGAACAGTTTCAGGAACAGGCCTGTAGGTTTCTCTTCGTATACGGCCTGCATATACAGTATGAAGATCAGAAGCACGGAAACATTCCCCACGACCGATTTGCCCTCATACGTTCTTGTCAACAGGAAGTTGGACGTTGTGTAAATGCTTATGAACAGGAAGTTTACAAGCACCATCATCACATACATCGAAAATGCACGTCCGTGTTCCTTGAAGAATGACCTTGCAACATGAACGTACAAAATGTTCACTATGATCATAACGGCCGATGCCATGACCGTCTTTGTCACGACAAGTGCCGGAAGGGATGTAAGACTGCATATGACGGCGTCATTAACGTAATACGTTGAGAAAACGTAACGAAGTTCAAAATGATCGAGCCATGCACCGGTAAACGGGTCGTATACATTGATCATATTCGTGTCAACGTTGGTTGTTACGCCCGCAACGTAATATGCGGCATCGAGCGTGAAATTGTACGTTATCGCAACAAGTATGACCGATATCGCGATCACTGCGACAACGCCGGTCCAGAATAAGCGGTTCTGCCCGATCTCGGTTTTGATCTCGGCGATCTTATCTTTCCATGCCTTCCTGAACAGTATCGCCGATACGACAGGAATGAGCGCGCACGGCACTACCCACATCCGGGCCAGAAGCGAAAGCGGCCTATATGTGAGCATAACGGGCAGGCAGACAAGTGCAAAGAGCGCGTAATACGCGAAAAATCCCACTGCGGCCGTAACGGCCAGAGATCCGATCTTTCCTTTCCTTACCGCGAAAAAGCTGCCGAATGCCAGATACAATATGAAATTGACAACAAGTAATAACGCTGCCTTTAAGATCATCTTCCTATTCCGTCAGTTCATCGGCACTGATCACAAACACCTTTTCGGCATCAACTGTTCCGTTTGAGGTAAGAGTGCGCATGGCACCCGCAGACTCCTCATCTTCCCCGTACACATACCATTTTGTGACCGAAGTTCCGTACTTTCCGATAAAATCCGCAAGGTCATCGGCATTGGCCGACGATCCGCCTCCTATAAACGAAAGAGTCCCGTCGCTTCCCCGGAGCAGATACCCCTCCACCTTACCTTCCGCACCGACGAACTCGTACATGGCGCATCTGCTGTTCATATCTTCCTGGAGGTTAAGCGTTGCCGCATACAGACTGTTTATCTTGCCGTTTAATACGACTATAGTCCCTATGAGCGCTACGGCGAGCACACCAAGTGCTATCGCAAGATTCCTCGCATTTATTATCCTGTGATTTTTCATGTCCCATTCCTCCAACAGTTCGTCGTTTATTTCGTTTTCATCTGCCCGGACCTTATCCGGCAGAGCTTTCATGCATGCATTCAAGATCACCGAAGCCGTTCCCAAAAGACCGTGTATTATAAATACCCATGTTCCGGACCACGACAGAAGAAGCGTTGCCGGTATCAGGACCTGCGACTGATATCCGAACAGATTGAGAAGCGATACGGCAACGAACGATACAAACCTTTTATATCCGTCCGTCACCTCGAATATCACCGCAGCATAACAAACATAATAAAAAGTTATGAGCGTCGCCGGGAGCACACCGAATATGAGATTCAGCGGATGAACCCCCGTTATCCGCGATAAGAGCCCGACGATCAGCATCATCGGATCGGCGGTAAACATACGTCCGGAATCGAATACCTTTGCAGCGGCTCTGACACCTTCGAGTACATGCGCATTTTCAAACGCATACGATACGGCTCCGTATACCTGCAGGGCTGTTATCAAAGCGCAAACGGCCGTCATCGCCGCGCTCTTTTGATCAAAGTGAGGCCAAAGAACTTTAAGACCGGAACCGGTACGCTTCTTCATAACGATTCCCGACACCGCTATGACGATAAGCGCGCAAAGCGCAACGATCGCCGTGACATTTGCCGGAAGATGCGCAGCCCCACCGATAAGACAGGCTGCCATCGCCGTCACGATAAGGATACATCCGCCCGATGCTATCCGAAGCGGCAGCGTGGATTCTCTTCTAAGCTTTGCCATGACTGTATCTGTCCACGAACCGAGCAGGAAAGACAATATAAAGAACAGGATAAATACCGCAATACTCATCATCAGGGAT
Organism: Lachnospiraceae bacterium; assembly: GCA_024698285.1. GTDB lineage: Bacteria > Bacillota > Clostridia > Lachnospirales > Lachnospiraceae > UBA2868. The sequence continues at coordinate 34,170 of JAILRJ010000044.1, forward strand.
CTCTCACCTCCCTGTACAGGCGGCACCCTTCATTCTCAAGGACAAGTTCGTATCCGCACTTTGTGATCGGAACCTCGGGCCATATGTCGACCGGAAGCACAACATATTCGAATCCTTCACGGTGTGCTATGCCGGCTATCTTCTTCATATCCGGATGTATACCGTCAAGTTCGGTGCGGATCACACTCTCATCGGATCCCTTCAGAATATCCGATGACAGGACAAACCTTGACGAATATGCGGCAAAATACGGCGCCCTGTCATAAGGCACAAGCACGCGTGCATCTCCTTCGGGAATGCCGTTCATCGCATCGACAAGATATGCCGGTATGTGCATTTCGTTTTCCGCCTTCTCGCAAAGCTCTCCGGAGAACACCAGCTTGCCCGATGAAGTAACGGCAAGGATCGACAGGCATGCGGCAAACAAAACGGCCGCCGCTTTCAAAACAGGTTTTGCGTATCCTGCGCCGGCCACCCTGTCGATAACTTCCGAGACAGCCAGTCCGATCGTCGATAAAGGCGACATTACCGTAAACATGTTTCTGTAACGCCTTTTTTCGCTCAAGCATATCAGAAGGATGAAAAGTGAAGCCGCAACGAACAGCACGACTGCATTCCCTTCCCCGATAAAGCTCCTGAAAGCGGTATGAAGTTTATAAAAAAGTTCTCTTATCATGTGTAAAATACCGTATCAGCAGCACGATCGCGAAGAAATATGCCATGATGTAAACCGGAAAATAGTATTTGAAATACGAGGCCGGAGCAAGCACGAACACTATGAACCAGTGCGCCATAAGGCCACCGGATACAAAGAACCCGAACCATTTCCTTCCAAAAAGGCAAATTAAGCACATAAGCGCGCAAAACAAGACCGGAATGAACAGATTGTACGAAAGTGATTTTACGATGCTGACCGCAAGGGCAGCGAGTGCCTTGATACCGAGGCCGGAATAATTAATGTGATAGGGCATTGCCGCATAACAAAAGGCGCCTATGCGGGTTCTTGCGAACACCCCGGGATTATTAACGAATATCCTCTTTACGGCCTGCGTGAACTCATAGTATTCGGTGTACCCCGCATCCTCTCTTACTCCCAGGAATTCTTCCTTGTACAGTATGAGAACATCCTCGTAATTGATATCCTCGTAATGCTCGTTTATCTTCTCTATGGCATCGAGCGAGATATATCTGTCGACGATCTCAAGATCGGCCGCATTTGCCGTCGTATCAAGCCCGTTCCTGAACATGTTCGTTATCGTGTATGCGTAGAAGGGCTTCATCCTGTCGTTGGCGGCGCCCGAAAGATCGTCTCCCATACCGTTCTGGGGTATCGAGATCACAAACTGCACAGCCGCATATGCGATGATGATAACGGCAGCGGCCTTGACGTTTCTAAGCCTCGGGTACGCGATGAACATGAGGATCGGAACAAGCACAAGAAGGTATATACCTTCGGTCCTCCACTGCGTCAGTACCGCTCCCGACAGAAGAACGAACAGTATTCCCGATGTTGTGATATCCCTGTTTTCGAGCCTGTCAAACGAGAGCTTGCAAAACAGCGCCAGATATATGAGGAAGTATACCGGAAGCCTGTGTGCGCTCGTCGTGTAGGCGATCACCGGATAGAGAAGGAACAGCACATACATGAACATGCCGGCCTTTTTGCCGAAATACCTTTTTGAGCGCATCACACAGTATCCGACAACAAAGAATTCTATTATTACCTTCGTAAATATAGGGCCGTATTTGAAAGGGACAAGCATCAGTGAAACGATATAGAAGTACACGGTCATGTAGTTAAACCATGTGTCGTGGATAAGCGCCGTTGCGTCGCTTAAGATCGAATACTCGTCATTTGTAACATAGCCCGAGGGAAGTTTGATCACAAGACATATCACTATGACCGGAAGATAGAGTGCGGCGCATTTTAATATTTCCACGAGTTCCTGCCGTTTCTCCCCTTTTGAGAATATGCACGTGAATATGAACCGAAACAGTGCATAGAGAACGAGAAGGGCAAGTATCTTACATACAGCGTAATCCGTAACGGCCGATGTATACCCGTTATCCGTTGCCGCGGGAAAAGTAAATATCCTCTTATCGGTTATAAACGTTGCCGACGCCATCAAAACGGCAAGAACTGCCAGTAAGATATATGTTTTTCTGTACGCGGTCCGATCCAACGTTCATTCTCCCCTTGTTTTCGATGTTAACGATCTGCCGTATTGCATTTAAAACCAATGATAAGTATACTATATTTTGTGGTTACAGGTAAAGAAGGGATAAGATATGAAAAAGATAATCGTGACCGGCAGCAACGGTCAGCTAGGGCGCGCCGTTAACGCACTTTGCGGCAATGGCGGCGAATATGAACTGATAAATACGGACTTCGGTGTTCCGGGCATTCGGGATATCGATATAACCGATCTGGACGGTGTTCTTGCGATATGCCGCGAGATCAGACCCTATGCGATAATAAACTGTGCGGCTCTCACGAACGTCGACGGATGTGAGGTGCAGGTGGACAGCGCATACCGCATCAACGCGCTCGGGCCGAAGAATCTTGCGATCGCTTCGCGCGAGACGGGTGCAAAGCTCGTTCATATATCGACCGACTATGTGTTTGCGGGCGATGCAAACACTCCGTATACCGAATTCGACACACCGGCTCCCAAAAGCATGTACGGCAGGACAAAGCTTGCGGGGGAGGACTTTGTAAAGCAGTTTGCCGAAGACTTCTTCATCATCCGTACCGCATGGCTGTACGGTGACGGAAAGAACTTCGTTAAGACGATGCTCCGCCTGTCCGAGACTCATGATACCGTAAGTGTCGTCAACGACCAGGTCGGCTCGCCGACAAGTGCCGATGAGCTCGCAAAGGCGATATTCTCGCTCATACCGACTGAGAATTACGGTATATTCCACGGGACGTGCGAAGGAGTCTGTTCATGGGCCGACTTTACAAAAGAGATATTCCGCCTTGCCGGAAAGAAGACAACGGTCAATCCGGTCACAAGTGAAGAGTACAAAGAGATGAACCCGGCTTCGGCCGACAGACCTCATTATTCGGTTCTTGAAAATTATATGCTAAAACTCACCGGTCTCTATACTTTTGCCGACTGGGAGAAAGCGATCGCGCTTTATCTGGCATAGTTTGAAAATACGCGTTTGGGCGAACAAAAAAGCTCCGTTCTCACGGAGCTTTTTGCTATACTCGTTTTATTCACCCAATCCTCTGTCCACGGCATTGATCAATGCCTGGAGCGCTTCCGACTCATCGTCGCCTTCACATACGAACTCTATTTCATCACCGCACTTTACACAGGCGCCAAGTACACTTAAAACACTCTTGGCATTTGCGGTGCTCTCCCGGAAGGAAAACGTGATCAGCGATTTGTACTTCATCGCTTCCTTGCACAGTATTCCGGCCGGTCTTAAATGCAGGCCCGTAGGGTTCTTGATAACGACCCTCTGACTAACCATAAGAGCAACTTCCTCCAATCTTCGTCAATATCCTTCCCCCAAAGAAGTATTATACCATATTTCGACTGATTCCACAAGGTGCTACTCTGCTATGGCAGCCCCCGCCGTCGGCATCACATCTGCGGAATCTTCCCCGCCGCCCACACGGTCCACAACGACCATGAGCGTAACCGGAGCCGACTGTGACACACCTGTAGGGAAGTCGAAAGCAACCGTTCCGTCGCACTCGCCCGTAGGTACCACACCCGCCTCATGTCCGCCTCTGGGAACAAGAGACGTCGCATCTATGCTACCGATCGCAAGATCACCGCTGTATCTGTCGAACTCATCGCCTATACCTTGTATTTCCACGGATAATGTCGATCCGATGTCCACTATGTTGGCAACATATCCGTCCGGAACGTTGTCGATCGTAATATTGGACAGCGGCACATCGATCACTTTGTGCTGATTCTGTGCAATACCGACCGTAACCTTTACATCCGTCACAACATCCGGTGATGCAAAGATCACGCCCGTGGGCAGGTAATTGGCAATGCTTACCGTCTTTTCCACGTCTGTCGAAGCACCCTCGACCGACACCTCATCGGGAGAGATGTATATAACGTTCATGTCGTCATAGTTCTCACCCTTACCCGCGATCACAACGCTCGAAGGATCCGTCAGAACAGACCCGGTAGTTCCGAATCCGGCAGCCGGCTCACCCGAGTATCCGCTTGATATCGGGATCGTCTTGGTGGAATAGATGATGTATTTGATCTCCGTGACAGTCCTTGACAGTTTGATCCTGTCATCGTCGATCCTTTCGTTATTCTCGTCAAGCGCAAACAGAGGTTCAGTTGCCGAAAAATCACGGTTGATGCCTTTGATGTCCGCAACCGCCATTATCTTGGTAACCCGGGCGATTACCGATTCGGGACCGCTCACGGTAATCGTCGAGAGAGCGTTCTCCACCCCTCCGAGGATATATCCTTCGGCGGGCTCGCCTTCATACCCTATCGATACCGGAAGTTCCTTCTCGGCGATATTCTCTATCTTAAGCTTAAGACTCGATTCCCTTGTCGTTACCGATTCGATCCTGTCGGAAAATCTTGTGCTTCGAACCTCTATCGGGATCGTATCGAGTGATGTGAGCATTCGCATATCCGCCGTGGCTTTGATATAATCGCGGCTCATCCCGTCAATGACTGACCTGTGAGCCGTAACCACGACATTTATACTGTTCGAATCCTCGAGGATATCGTAGCATTTTCCCTGCGAAGACAGGACATCCTCATTTGTAACTTCAACCGGTATTCCGGTATATGTCTTGCTTATAACGGGATCGTCAACATTTACGACCACTAGCCATAAGACGAAAGCACCGAGGACGGAGACTATCTTAAGGCCGAGGTTTTTTGTCAGCAGATTCTTCATGCGTCGGCCTTTCTCTTAAACAGTCTGAATGATTTCTTCTCTTCGTAGGTCTTGCCCTGAATGCTTCTGAGCATTTCCTTGAGTTCATCCATGTCCACGTTTCTTGTAAGTTTTCCTTCGTATGCAACCGAAACCCTTCCGGTCTCTTCCGAAACGATAACGGTCATAGAGTCCGTCACTTCGGATATGCCGACACCTGCGCGATGTCTCGTTCCGAGTTCCTTGGACAGTTCCATATTCTCCGACAGAGGCAGGTAACATGTTGCCGATACAAGGCGGTTACCCTGCACGATAACGGCTCCGTCATGGAGCGGAGTGTTGTGTTCGAAAATATTTATAAGAAGCTGGCTTGAAATAGCGGAATCCAGCATGATACCCGTGTTCTCGTAATCGGTGAGAGGATCGTTCTGTGCGATGACAATGAGCGCACCCGTCTTGGCCCTTCCCATCTCAAAAGAACCTCTTGCGATCTCATTGATCGTCTCATCAGAGAATCGCTCGCCTATTATCCTGTTGTCAAACTGGAAGATGGATGAAAGCACCTTACGGCGTCCGAGCTGTTCGAGTGCTTTACGAAGTTCCGGCTGGAACACGACTACCATTGCGGTCACGGCAACTCCGAATATGTTCTTCGCGATCCACAGTATCGTTGTCATCGAGAACATCGCTGCAACCATGACAAAAACAAGGATAAAAACTATACCCTTGAGAAGTGACCACGCTTTTGACTCTTTGATCCACGCAAGTACCCTGTACAAAAGTACGGATATGATAAGGACCTCGACTATGTCGGTCCACTTGATGGACGGGATTGACAGCCAGGTAACGTATCTTTCTATAAATGAGGTTATGGATTCAATAAGCTCAGACATTTAGAAATCATCCTCGTCATCATAATCCGGCTCTTCCCGGCGCGAAACTCTTCTTGATCTCATTCTGCCGGCCGGGGCCTCGGCAGTGATCTTGGGAATGGCCTTAACGTAATAATAATATTCGTCATCCTCAAACTGAACGTGTTCGGCCCTTGAATAATCAACACTGAATATAAAGAACTGGAATATCAGAACAATGATCGTCGAAATGACCATGCTGACAAATGCTCCTCCGATACCGACATCGGCGTCGAGCACCGCACCGGTAACGATAAGTACGACAAAGCAGACGATCATGCCCGCACCGAGTGCTATCTGCCATGAGTAATTGATCTTCAGTTTTCTTATCATGTACACAACTATTATTGTTGCGGCAAATGTCACTATCATTGTGATCATAAGCTCATTCTTGAGAATACCGTCTATGACCGTCTTAAAACCGCCCATCATTCCCTCTATGTCAAGGTCTCCGGATCCGGCACCTTCAAGCGACTCCTGATTCTCGCTGACGTAATGGAGAATGAAATACACGGCCGTACCGCAACCTACCGATATCGATGATATCGGATTTCCCACAAAGCCCATCGCAAGGGGCATAACGTAGGGAATATGCATTGCAAACATGACCGGCGTCAAAAGAACCGCTATCGCATCCTTCGGTGTAAACCTGAAATACAACGCATACATTATGATAAATATGAACAGCACGACAACCGCGCACTCGAGTGAAAGCGCATACATATGTGCCACTATAACGAATCCGGCAAGTATGACTATAACGTTTGTCGGCAGGAACGAGCACAAAAGGGAAAGTATGAGCACGATCGCGGGATTTTTGAGTTTACTCATGAATCCCACACTGCTGTTTATGAAAAGGAGTGCAAACAGCATCGCGAGAAACTTGAGCGTCGGGACTATATAAGCCTCAAAACGTGTGTAGAACCGCGCGAGCTGCTCTTTGGCTATCAGTAAAGACTCCATTATTATTGTTTCCTTCCTCTGCGGTTAATGTTAAGCATCTGCAAAAGAGCCCGAAGAAGCTGATTATACTGCTTAACATGCCGTTTTGCCCTGTGGTATCTGTAACTGTATACGAAATACGAAATGACAAGATATATGGCAAGGACAAGGCAGTACTTGGACAGTATGTCCTTCAGGAACTCAAGGATGTCCATCTTGTAGAAATCTTCAAGAAATGTCTCTATGTTATATAAAACATACATAGCCACCGCCAGGGCAAACCCGACGGTGGCGTATATAGCTGATTTTAACAGTTGGAAACTGATGTAGTCGCCCCGAAAGTATCCGGATATCGCGATATCCTTCTTCCCCTCGTGCTCCTCGTATGCTGCCATACGGGTCATCAGCCTTATTCGTTCTTCATTGAGCATATTATCACTGATTCAAGAATCTCATCTTGTTCTCATGGGTCTGAGTCTTTACGGGCTTGGGAGCTTCCGCCTCGGGTCTGCGTCCTGCCTCGGATAAGCTGTTGATCATCGAGGCCTTACACTTCTCGCAGAAGCGGCCCGTCGTGATAGGTGCACCGCACGTCTCGCAGAATGCGCCTATATCAACACCGGATGAGAACTCAAGTCTCTCTTCCCTGATCCACTGTCTGATCTGACTCTCTTCGACATCACAATTCTCGCAAACGCTCTTTATCGTTGCGTTACGGTTATCAAACAGATACTTCTTGACTTCCTGGAACTTCTTCTCAAGTTCTTCCCTGCACTGGGGGCAGATTGCCGGACCGCTGATATAATTGAACAGTCTCCTGCACATCTTACAATTCTTAACATCCATTACATGATTCCTCCTAAAACTTATATCTTCGGGCTCAACAGCCCCTTCCGATGCAAAGCGAGACAAAGTACACTCTCCCTATGCCTGCCCCCTTCAGGCATCCCGCAACGGCATCAACTGTTGCCCCGGTCGTATATATGTCATCCACGATCAAGACTGAAGAATATTTTACACTATTTTCCGATACAATAAAAGCCTTTTTGAGATTATTTTGGCGCGATGCGGCACTGAGGTTTTTCTGGACTTTGGTTGCGGTTTTTCGTATCACGAGGTGATCACAGACGGGAATTTTAAGCCTCTTTGACAGCTCCTTTGCAAGAAGATATGCCTGGTTGTATCCGCGCTTTGACAAGCGCTTTTTATGAACAGGTACAGGCACTATCGCTTCGACATTCCAGCTTCTTATCTTCCGTTCAAGACGATCATACATCTTTTCGCCGTAGAATACGGCGTACTCCCTTTTGCCGTTGTATTTGAACCTGTACATGCTCTTGCTCATGTACTCGTCATAAACAAATACGGCACGACCCTCGTCGTAAACATGTTCGGATCTTGCGCAGTCCCGGCAGTACTCCTCATCCTCGTTTACGGGCTTACCGCATTTCATGCAGTATGGCTCTTCGACATACGGCAGCTTCTTCTCGCAGTCCGGGCATATACGGCCCTTTGAAGGCGCTATTTTATTACATATCGGGCATATCGGCGGAAATACCGCATCAATCAATATGCCCGGAAGCTTTTTTATATTCATTCAGATCAGTTCACTCATCTCGCGGATCGCTTCGTCAAGGCTCGTATACCTCTTCAGCTCGTCTCCGTTCTTTACCATCTTCTCGACCGTCTCTATGCTTCCGACGATACAAACGCATTTCCTGGCCCTTGTCACGGCCGTATACAGGAGGTTTCGGTTAAACAGCTGTTTCGGTCCGGTAAGTAGCGGAATGATGACAGCCGGATATTCGCTTCCCTGTGATTTGTGTATCGTTACGGCATACGCAAGTTCGAGTTCATCAAGGTTCGCAAATGGATACCGCACCCTGTGATCCTCGTCATAGATCACCTCGACGGTCTCCGAGTATTCATCGATACGGTCGATGTATCCCATATCCCCGTTAAACACGCCCAGTCCCTTGTCGGCGACTATCCCGTATTTCGTCGTAACTTCCCACTCGAGCTGATAGTTATTGCGTATCTGCATGACCTTGTCGCCTTCGCGGTATATGGTCTGTCCGATCTGCTTTTCGCGTTTTCCCGCACCGGCAGGGTTCAGGTATCTCTGGAGTATCGGGTTGAGACTTTCCACTCCGAGCGGTCCTTTTCTCATCGGTGTCAGCACCTGTATGTCAAACGGTCTGGCATGCACGTAACCCGGCAGTTTGTCCTTTGCAAGAACTACGATATTGTTGAGGATCATGTCGGTAGAGTCGCGTCTCAGCATGAACAGATCACTGCTGTTGTTATCAAGTTTAGGCATTATTCCCGCGTTTATCTCGTGTGCTCCGACTATGATGTCGCTCTTCTTCGACTGTCTGAATATCCTGTCAAGCTTGACTACCTTGAAACACTCGGATGCGATAAGATCCTTGAGCACGCTTCCGGGCCCGACCGACGGAAGCTGGTTCGTGTCTCCGACCATGATCAGCCTCGTTCCTGGAACAAGCGCCGCAAGAAGTGCTTTGAATAAAGGCAAATCCGTCATCGACATTTCGTCGACAATAACCGCATCTACTTCAAGAGGATTGTCCTCGTTATACTCGTACGAAAATGATTTTCTGTCACCTCCGGGTGACAGGCCCAAAAGCCTTTGTATGGTGGAACTCTCGTATCCGCTCGTCTCCGTCATCCTCTTGGCCGCTCTTCCCGTAGGCGCGCACAGGACAAATTCGTCCCCCGAGGCGCGAAGATACCTGATTATGACGTTTATGATCGTTGTCTTTCCCGTTCCGGGTCCGCCGGTAATGATACTTACACCGTTTGAAAGGGCCGCCACAACCGCTTCCCTCTGCCTGTCCTCGAGAGGTGTCTCTTCGTCCTCAAACTTCCTCACACGATCTTCGATGCGTCCCGTGTCCGGATCAAGTGTCTGATCAAGGTCGCAAAGGGTCCTTGCGCACCCGATCTCCATGTAGTAAAAGGCAGGGGCATACACACGTATCCCGTCTTCTTTTTTCTTGATTATGAGCTTTCGCTCCATACCGAGGTTATCGCACTGTGTAGAAACGTCTTCGGCGGACAGTTCCAGAAGTGCGGCAGACCTGTTTATAAGATCTTCCCGAGGAAGATAGACATGACCTTCCGATACTGCACAAGAAAGGGTGTAGAGGATACCGCTTCGGACCCTGTATTCGGATCCTTTCGCTATGCCCGCTGCCATGGCGATGCCGTCTGCGGTCACAAAACCGATGCCCTCTATGTCTTCGGCGAGTCTGTACGGATTCTCCTCCATGACCTTGTATACTTCGCCTCCGTACTGCCTGTATATCTTTGTGGCAAGGTTGTTGGATATACCGAACTTCTGCAGGAACATCGCAGCCTTTCGAAGCTGCACGCCTTCGGACACGAACGCTCCGATCTCCTGGGCCAGTCTCGGAGAAATGCTGCTGACCTTCGAGAGCATCTCCGGCTCTTCTTCCATAACCCTGAAAGTATCGGTACCGAACGCATCGACTATCTTCTTTGCTCTTGCCGGGCCTATGCCCTTAACCGCACCCGAGGAAAGATAGCGCAGTATCGAGTCCTCGTCATCCGCCACCGACAGCTCATATGATGTAAAAGCGAACTGTCTTCCGTATACGGAGTGGGAAACGTACTGCCCGGAAAGCTTAACGCTCATCCCTTCTCCGGCGGCATGCAAATCACCGACACAGGTTATGTCTTCTGTGTCGGTGGTAAGTTCGAATACCGTATATCCGTTATCCTTATTGGAATAAACGATGTGCTCGATGTAACCGGAAATTGTTTCCATCAGATCCTACAGCGCATTGTTCCTCTTCATCTGCTCATACAGCTGCTGGGCCAGAGAGTTGTTGTTGCCCCCGCTCTGATTGACGATGCTCTTGCTGTACTCGGCGATGAGATTCTCCTTGTAATAATCGACCAGCGTATTATTCGGGTCGGAATCATCATCTTTGGGAACCATCGCTTTCTCCATATTCTTGAAGACCTGTTCATAGAAATATGCCTCGAACTGCTTGCAGGCCTCGAGAAGCTCGTCGTCACTCTTCCTGCTGTTATTGCCGTTAAGCGTCCTCTCGAGATTGCTTGCCTTGGTCGCCGTCGATGTCAGATAATCATTGTATAAGCTTCCTATATCCATTCAAATTACCTCTTAAGATCGTTTGCAACCTGGAGCATCGAATCCGAAGTCGTGATGACTTTTGAATTGAGCTCGTATGCACGCTGTGCGATGATCAGGTTTACCATCTCATCAGCAACCTGTACGTTTGAAGACTCCAGATATCCCTGTCTGACGATGGACTTGGTGAGTGCTCCGTTCGTTGCCTCGTTAAGTGCGGGGCCGGACGCCTCAGTAGGCTGATACATCGTGCCTCCGACCTTGAACAGTCCGCTCGCATTCTGGAACTGGAACAGGCCTATCTGCATTCCCGGGATCGGCTGAAGGTTGTTGTTCGCATCGGGATATGTAAGCTGTCCGTTTGCGTCAACCGAAACCTTGCTCGAAATGTAATCCGCGGGGATAACGATCGGCTGATTGTTCGTGTTCAGAACCGGATAACCGTCCGAGTTCGTCAGATACATCTGATTACCGGGGCCTATAGCAAAGTGAAAATCACCGTTTCTCGTATATACCGTCTTGCCGTTGTCATTGAGAGCGAAGAAGCCTTCACCGCTTATCGCGAAGCTCGTTGAACTCTCAGACGCCTGGAACGCACCCTGCGTAAACTCCGATGTGATCGATGCGTTACGAACACCGAGTCCGACCTGCGCGCCTACGGGCTTCTGGATACCGTTGGCTGTTGTCGTTCTTGTCTGTATCTCCTGGTAAAGAAGCGATTTGAATTCGTTCTGTTCCGTCTTGTATCCGACGGTATTGACATTCGCCAGGTTGTTGGCGATCGTATCTACGTTAGTCTGCTGGGCCATCATTCCCGATGCGCCGCTCCAAAGTGCTCTTACCATATCTGCCTCCTTATTAACTGTGAACTGTTACCGGCTGACCTTATCAGACTTTGCCAAGCTGATTGACTGCTATATCAAGGGTCTCGTTATGTGCCTGGATCATCTTCTGATTTGTCTCATATGCACGCTGGTAATTGATCAGATTGACCATTTCCTTTGCAGCCTGCACATTTGACGCCTCAAGCATTCCGTTATATACAGTTGCGGTTGATTCTATGGGGGTTGCTCCTTCGACTATATCGAAGTAGTTCTCTCCGTACTTCTCCAGATAGTTGTAATCCTCAAAATCCTGAACCTGGATCTGGGCAACCGCGTTTCCGTTCTGATAAATGGTTCCGTCGAGTCCGACCGAAGACTCAACTAGCGGATCGAGAATGATGTGACTGCCGTTTATATCGAGTACGAAGTCACCGTTCTTGTTAACGAGTTCACCTTTGGTGTTGACAATGAAATCGCCTGCTCTTGTATATTTCGTGGATACTTCTCCGGCTTTGCTCGTGAACTCTATGGCAAAGAATCCTTTGCCCGCAAGGCACATGTCATACTGATTCCCGGTCGTTACAAACGATCCCTCCGAAAAATCCCTGTATGTCTCACCTATCTTGACTCCGAGGTTCATGGCCCCGAGCTTCCTTGCCGCAAACGGCTCGGATGTATCTTTGATCTTATATGCAAGAACATCGTAGAACGCTTCGGATGTAGACCCCTCGGCCTTGAATCCGGTAGTCGACGAGTTGGCCAGATTGTTGGCCAGCACATCAACCCTGCGCTGTTCGTTGATCATTCCCGTTGCTGATGTGTACAGTCCCTTTACCATAAATACACTCCCCTATATCCGGTATCAGTACCTGTTCTAGTCTACGTTATCCGTGTAGCCTGCGAGGAACTCGACATATTTACCCGTTCCTATCGCAACCGCCGTCATCGGATCCTCGGCTGTCATGGTGTTGATACCCGTCTTGTATGCGATCAGATCCTCCAGTCCCCTTAAGAGGCTTCCGCCGCCCGTTAAGACTATACCTCTTGCCGCTATATCAGCCGCAAGTTCCGGCGGTGTCTTCTCAAGTACCGAATGAATCGCTTCGACTACCTGACCTGTCGTATCTCTAAGTGCTTCCTCGGTCTCTTCCGATGAAACCTTAACGGTTCTCGGAAGGCCTGTTACGAGGTTACGGCCCGTAACCTCAAGGTATTCTATCTCCGGGCGTTTGAACGCCGTACCTATCTTGATCTTGATGTCCTCGGCGGTATTGTCTCCGATGAGAAGGTTGTGCTTTTTTCTCATGTATCTGACTATCGCTTCGTCAAAATCATCTCCCGCGACTTTGATCGAAGTCGAAACAACGGCCCCTCCGAGTGAGATTACAGCTATATCCGTTGTTCCGCCGCCTATATCGACTATCATGTTACCGCAGGGTCTGCCGATATCTATGCCGGCTCCTATCGCCGCAGCTATCGGTTCTTCTATGATCTCAACATATCTGGCTCCCGCCTGGTATGTCGCATCCTCAACCGCTTTCTTCTCAACTTCGGTTACTCCCGACGGTACGCATACGCTTATTCTCGGCTTCCTGAAGTTCTTCCTGCCCACAGCCTTCTGTATGAAGTACTTGAGCATCTTCTCGGTAGTGGTGTAATCCGATATGACTCCCTGTCTGAGCGGCCTTATCGCCACTATGTTACCGGGGGTACGGCCAAGCATCATCCTGGCCTCTTCACCGATCGCCCTTATCGTATTAGTATCCGTATCAAGAGCGATAACCGAGGGTTCTTTGAGCACTACTCCCCGGCCTCTGACATACACGAGAACACTTGCCGTGCCGAGATCGATTCCTATATCCGAATAAAGCATTTCATTCCCCTTTCAACGCTTATATTTTCGAGTTCACATAATTAATGCATGTTATCCGATATAGTATAACCCAAATCGCCCTGATTTTCAATTGTAAAAGTTCTGATTTTGCGTATAAAAAAGCAGCATAAAACAGGATCGGTTCCGTCCGTTTTACGCTGCTTCCCTGCATGTCTAACATATATATCGGACAAAATTACGGAAACTTTAGCGTTTATTGTTTACAGGTAATCTTCCGAGAAGCCGTCGCCTTCGCTGCTCGATCCGGTATCGCTGCTGCTGCTTGATTCGCTGCTGCTGCTCGATTCCTCGTGACTCTCTTCGTGGCTCTCTTCATGACTTTCCTCATGATGTTCTTCGTGGCTCGATTCACCGCCGCCACCTCCTCCGCCATCGGAACTTCCTCCGGAATCGGATGAAGAATATGAGGCTCCTCCGCCTCCGCCACCGTCAGAGCTTCCGCCGCTGTCATGATCGTCTCCGCCGTAAGGATCGGGGGATGCCGTCCATGATACGTTCGTAACTCCCGCCGAAGGTGATGTACTCTGCGGAAGAGATGATATGGTCTGCGTCGCCGCAGGTGTACTGCTCTTTGCGCCCGACTGTATGGCGGCCATCACCTGCTCGGGTGTCGTACCCGCTGCATTTGACTGTCCCCTCACTTCTTCCGAATTGTTTCTGACACCCGCAACACCTTTACCGCTGTTTGCGGCTGCTGCTGTTGCTGCGTTTGTATTCTTTGCGTTCACGTTATTTCCGATCAGAACGGTTATGCCGTTACTTGTTGCTACCGTCCCCACCGTCTCGGGATCCGCGGACACTATCTCACCTTTTTCGTTTATCGTAAGACCGAGCTGCGCAAGCTTCTTTGACGCCACACTTCTCTCCGTCTCCTCTTTCCTGTCATCGTTTTCACGATAAGGATCGGATGCCTCAACATCATCGACCGAACCGTAATCAACCCACTCGGATCCGTCCCATACTTCGAGAATACCGTCGACAACACGCACGGCCGTATCGGATCCCTGTCCGGAGCCGCCCTGTCCGTTTTGGCCCGAGGCCTGTCCCGCATATTCTTCCTGCTGCGCCTCGAGACGTTCTATCGTGCTTTTGTATTCAGCTGTTTTGTGGCTGTATACCACACCCGTTGCAGTCGCCGTGACCGCAGCGCCCGACACGACACAAACGGCAGCCGTGACCGCAGCTTTTGTCGTAAGGTTCGGTATCAATGCAAGCAGAAAATTCTTCATGATCTCTCCTTATATCCTCAGTTTGCAGCCGGAATGATCCCCAGTGCCGTCATGTCATCTATGATGACACCCCAGGTGACCGTACCGTCGTCGTTGTCCTTTCCGCATATCACATCATATCCTGCCTGATTCGGATGGTATCCGTCCGGGAAGTACTTCTTGAAGTTCGAATGCTTCTCGGGTGTCGGATCGGCATTCGGATCATTGTTCCTGTTCGGCAGTCCCATAGGATCGAGTATATCGTCATAAAGGTTTATGAAATAAACGTTCTTGCCCAGCGTATTCTTGTAGTAGTTCGATACGCTCTTCTGAATATAGCAGTAATCGTCAAGAACCTTTCCGGTACTCAGGTTTTTCGTGATCGTTCCCGGTCCGCTTATCCACCATGCACGAAGAGGTGAGAGCACCATTATCTCGGCGTTGGGATATTCGTTTACAAGCTTCTTTATAGTTCTGTCGACACCTATGCAGTATGACTTGTCGGCATCGTAATAGGTGACTCCGAATTCGTTTGTGATAAAGCCGGTTCCGTCCTTGTTCTCACCGAATATTGCCGTATTCTCATGTAACCCTTCTCCCTGATCCTTGTACGCCCAGTCATTGACTCCAGCCATCAGGAAAATATAATCGGGATCCTTGCCCTGGCTTGTCGCGGTCTCGATCGCGATATCGGCAAGATCCGGCATGTTGTAAAGGTTAGCTCCGGGCTCCGAATATGTCGCGCCGCCGTTTGCAACGAGCGTACAGTCAACCCTTGCATTAAGCCTTGATGCAAGTCTCTTTCCGATCTGAACGCTCGGCTGTCTGCTGACCTGCTTGTAATCCGACGGTTTCGACGGTCCGTGTTCTATATTGACACCATCCTTTATCGTCATTCCCATCATTATGCTGTCGCCGATAAAGTAAGCGCTGTATGTCGTAGTCGGATTTGAAGGATCGGGCGGATTCGTCGGATCACCTTCCACGGCCACTATGACATCTCTTGCGAAGTTTCTGATCTCCAAACTCTCGCTCGAATTCTCGGCGGCCTTCTTTGCGACATAATAAGGATTACGTCCAACGATCGGTCCGTACAGGTAAACGTCTTCATCGGTCGAAGCTTTATGAAGCCTGATGTATCCTCTGAAGTATTTGTTGACATTATAGTCGACGATATCATAAAGAGAGTTGGCAAATACCGTCTTATCACCGTCGATCCTCAGCACATGATCGGCTCCACCCCTGACATAACAGGAAGCCTTGAGGACAAGCTGATCCTCAAGCGTCATGTGTTTTTTGCTTCCCGAATTCCAGTTTCTTGAAAGTATGTGAAGATGTCCGTACTCCTCAACGGAATACTCCGTAATGTTGTCGTCGTTCTTGAGTCCGTTTTCTTTGATATCCGTGAGGATGCTGAGCGAACATCTTATACCTCCGCTCTTTTCCTCCGTGGGCGGTTTGATCGCAAATCCTTCGTATCCTAGTATGTTGTCAAATCCATCGAGCCTTCTTACCGAATACCTTGTAACTTCGATCGTCTCGGGTTCGCCGGTCTGTCCGGTCTGGCCCGAAAATCCCCCTCCCTCGGGGCTCTCCTGCGTTACCCGCTTTATCACTTCCCATACGGCCATTCCGACGGGATAGCAGTTCTCATCCGTGATCTCCTTGTTGTACCTGATCGCCGTGATAAACTTTGACGAACGTTTTACCGTAACCTCGTATTCCCTTTCGTTTGACGTGGGAGAAAGTGCCACCGGTACACCGTCAAGCTCAATTCCCAGCTTATCATTGTCGTAACCGGAAGGGACCGTTATCTTTACGGTCGAATTGTCCGCATAAGCGTTTATTACAAAAAAAATGCTGACAACGACTACCATTGTCAGTAATATGAATACTTTTTTCAAGATTGTAAACGGCCTTGTTACACTCATTTCAGAAATCCCCGAATCCCATCTCCCCGGCTTTCGCAACCCAGGTCGCCGCATCCGCATTTTCGACGTACAGATAATTACTGCCGTCCTCGGCATACGCATACACGACGCCGGCAAAGCCTTCAGGCTGCTCCTCTTTTGTCTTTCCGGCATCATCAAACTCACCGCTGTATGTCACTTCACCTACCGTAACATCCAGACGGTTTACATAATGCCCATCATTAATATAGCCGTTAACAACAATTATGTCAACCCCTTCGGGATCAAACTGCCTGTAACAATACTTCCCTTCTGACTTTTTGTCCGTAACTTCGACACTTCCTACACTCACTCCTCCGAAAGATATATCGCACAGATACCTGACATCCTGAGATGTTATAACCGCGCGCGTCGCAAGCTGATCCGAGGAAACCTCGGCAAAAAGCGCATCACCCGAATACTCCGTGTTCGACGTGAATGTTCCGTTATCAATATAGAAGCTCTTCTTCCAGTCATCCGATCCGATGATCTCTTTTGCCGCCTCCGGCGAAAAATCGCCCGATCCGCAATCCTTCAGCGCTTCTACAAGACTTGTCAAAAGTTCTCCCGCCTTGTCGTCATCGGCGTCGGTTATCCTAAGCGTCACGGAACTTAACAGATTACCGTGCTCCTCGGTCGGGTCCGTTCTGTAAAGCATGAACAGGGCTTCCCTCTGCGATACGGTATCTCCGGCCTTCCCGCAAAGATCCGCGTAGTCTTTGTACTCGTCCTCGGTCATCTTATAGTTTCCGGCAAACTCTTTGTATATTGCGATCCTGCGATCGTCATCCGCCGATGCGAGCGCATTCCTGTAATCTTCTTCCGTGACAAGAACCGTCTCTTTTTCCCCGGACGAAGCGGCGCTTTCCTCGCCTGATGCTTCGGCAACACCAGACGCTTGTTCGGGCGCCTCTGCTTTGCCCGAACACGCCGACAGCATGACCGATACCGCGAACACTGCGGCGGCGATCCCTATTATATTTTTCTTTCGATTATCGATTCTCATTTTACCCGAATATCGTGCGGTAGCCCGACTCTGCCACCGATCGTTCATTTACCGCGCTTATGTACTTTGTGCACTTTGCGCGTTTATCCGCCATCTGCTCTTCGCTCATATGATACAGTTCGTCGATGGCCCTTGCAAATGCGGCCTTGTCTTTGAGAGGACATACATAACCGCATCCGTTCTCGTCAAGATCCATCCACGGTGTTGTATCGCTTATTACCGGAATGCATCCGGCGGACAGACTCTCGGCAACAACGTGCCCGTAGTTCTCTCCGAGCGTCGGAAACATAAATGCATCATAGTTTGCAAATATCTCCGGAACACTCTCGCTGTCGGCCTCTCCCTTGTATTCCCATTCAAAGCCCGGACGTATCTTCTTAAGCTCATCAAGTTTTTGCGAACATTCGCGAAGATAATCCGCATCCTCGCATGTACCGTATACATCAAGTCTTATCGCGTGATCATCATCGACTTTTCCGATCATGTCGGGAATGACTGTCAGATTTTTCTTGCGTGAGATTCGCGAGATAAAGCACATTTTCAGAAGGCCTTCCTCTTTGATGCGCTTATGCTCGGTAAGCCCCCGTCTCGGAAGATCCGTAGCGATAACGCATACACTGTCTTTCCCGATAACGTTCTTCAGTTCCTTCTCCTCCCTTTCGGACGAGACGGACCAGGTAACGTATTCAAACAGACCTGCCATCTTCATATATCGGATGAACAGGCGCTTCTTAAATCCTTTTATCTTAAACGCTTTGGGAGAAAAGGACCCCATGGACGCGACAAACAGCGGCGCCGTGATCTTCCCCACCTTCTTAAGTTTCATCGCGATACGGGCATAATCTCCGTACGGGCCGCACACATACACGACATCCGCATCCGCTGCCAATCTTTCGATATCTTCGGCGGTAAACGCTTTCGTGTACCAGACCTTTGCGGATCCGACCGTATTATATTCGCCCGCCGTGATGTCGGGGTACGGTCTGTCATCTCCGTGATCGCGGTCAAGGCACATGATCCGGAGATCGTATTCGCCGCCCATCCACTGCGTGAGGTTGACGATCGACCTTACCGGCCCGCCGTCACGGTATCCGGGCAGATATCTTCCCGTTATGATCAAAATCTTACGCATAATCAGAGTCGTCCCTGTTTCTCATTCTCGTATATCTTCGCGTCAACAAGAAATCGGTACCAGTATGCCTGCATGAAGCAGAATATCTTTCCCTCCCTGCCGTCAAGAAATCCGAGACGGATGTAGTATCTGTAGAAATAATACGCATACGCCCTGAATCCGGCGGGTAGTCTGTAATATATCTTCCAGCGCAGGAACCTCTTGAACTTCGCCTTCGCGTCAAGAGCATGTTCGCCGCCGAGTCCGGTTGAACCCGAAAAAGCGAGGCTGTTGAAATAGTCCTGCATCTCTCTCGTGGAGTAATTGTTGTGCTTGTCTATCCATGCGGACAGCCCTTTGTCGTCATGATGCAGGCTGTCATGCCGTACTTCGACGCTTCGGCCCTCATAGAGTACGCAGTGCTCGTCCATGCAGCGATCCTCGATGTTTCCTTTGCCGTATTTGAAGAGAAGGAGCTTTCGAAGCGGATACACTCCGCCGTGACGGATCGCGCGCCCCATAAAGTTTACCTCGAATCTGACCACGATGCCGTTAACATCGGTGTCCTCGTTCTCGTTGCAGAGCTTGTCTATCTCCGCCGCCGACTCTTTCGTCAGCTCCTCATCGGCGTCGATACGAAATACCCACTTTGTCGTGATATTCCCGTGCTCCATCCCGTAGAGAAACTGCTTCGCATAAAGGAACGGTTTGAGTTCGTTGACAAGAACATCTGCACCAAGATCCTTTGCGATCGATACCGTATCATCGGAGCTTCCCGAATCAACGACTATGATCCTTCTGACTATCGGCTTTATCGACTCTATGCACTTTTGGATGTTTACTTCCTCATTCTTCGTCAGAATGATCGCAGTGATATCAGCCATTTTATCCTACGCACTCCTTCAGCATCTTCTCTATCAGATCGATATGACGCGTCTTCGTGAAATGTTCATCGTAATAGCTTCGTGAAGCCTCGCCCATACGGCGAAAATCACCCGACTTGGCCATTTTGTCCGCGATATCGGCAAGCGCCTTCTCATCCTCTGCCGGCGCACACATGCCGCATCTGCTCTCGTCAACGACCGCTTTTGTCTCTCCGTTTGCCGCCGCTATGACCGCCCTGCCCGCTGCCATATAAGACTGGATCTTCCCCGGAAGCGTATAGCTTATAAGGTCGTTATCGGCAAGCGTTACTATCATCGCATCAGCCATCGCATAAAACTTCGGCATACTCTCAACCGGAAGCCTGCCATAGAACGTAACCTTATCATTAAGATTCATATCGTCACACAGTTTCTTGCATTCATCGAGTGCAAAACCGTCTCCGACGATATGCCATCTGATCCTTTCGTCGCGTACGAGCGCAGCCGCTTTTATGATCGTATCCACGCTCTGCATGTTTCCGACATTTCCGGCAAATACATAATCGATGTTATCCGTCTCTTCCTTTGCGGCAACATCGGAAAACAACTCATCCGCAAACTGCGGTATATGGACATACTTGCCCGAACCGATCCCGAGTTCTTCCCTGAAGTACGTCTCAAACATTCGGGATGTATAACCCGTCACATTCGCTCCCTTATAGATGCGTATGCTTACGGATCTCATGAATCTGTAGAACATGCCGTTCTTATCGATCCCGAGACTCGCCAGACTTGCCGGCCAAAGATCGAGGCAGTAAAGAGCGAGGTTCTTCGTTCTTCCGAACCACTTTGCCACATACGCTGGTATGGCCATCAGGACCGGAGATAACTGATAGACGAATATCACATCAAAGTCCTTCTTCATGAATAGGGCCTTAATGCATCCGTGCCACACGAAGGACACATAGTTGCGTGCAAGTCCGACTTTGCCGGGGGTCCTCGGACGCTCCTTGACGCGTATTATATGCACACCGTTTACCGTCTCGTCTCTGTGCTCTTTGCCCTTGTATTCCTCCGGGATAACACCCATCGGGTAATTGGGAAGTCCCGTAAGAACGGTTACATCGTGTCCGCGCCTTACAAGTTCTTCACAGACCTCATGTATCCTGAACGGTTCCGGATGATAATACTGACATACTACCAATATCTTCATTGTCTGTCGTCACGCTTTTCTTTCTTGCCCTTCGCTTCCAGGTACTCTCTTACCTCATCGCCTATGGCACTTCGAAACGTCCTCGGGTCGTATCCGAAATCACGCGAAGCCTCCTCGTGAGGATACACTCTCGGCTCGCACAGCCTCTGGACTTTTTCGCGAAGGTCTATCTTTCCTATCGATACGAGATAGAAAAACCATGCACCCGCATAGGCAATCGGGAACGGGACACTTACAAACCTCATTCTCTTCGACAGATATGCACCCATTTCGATCAGCATATCCCGAAGCGTTATCTCCTCTCCGCCCGAGAGAATATAATCGTGTCCGCCCGTTATCTTCTCGCTCACAAGAACATCGTAATAAGCCTTTCCGAGATCGGCGAAATGAACCGGCTGAAGTTCGTACTCGGCATTGTTGACAACCGGCATGAACGGGAGCTTATCAACCATCCTTATAAACGATGCCACGTTATGATCGTTTATCGTTCCGTATATCATCGTCGGACGAAGTATCGTCAGAATTATATTTTTGCTCTTCGACATCATGTATACGAAATCGTCTATGTTCCTGTATTCCTCACCGGCCTCTTTGTACTTGGAATAGATGCCTGTGGTGTGAACGCATATCATCCTTCTGACAAAGTTGTTTGCCGCCGCATGTACTATCTGTCTCGACCAGTGGATCCCGGCTATATGAACGATCGTATCGACACCGAGGAATGCCTCTCCGAGAAACAGTTCATCCTCCAGATCGCCGTACATACACTGGACATCAAAAGAGGGAAGGATATCTTTATCCCTCTCCCGCTCTTTGTGAAGAAGAAGCCGTATCCCTCCGGGAAACATCTTCCTGATCTTCTCCTGATTCTGTTCCAGGCGGTAGGCAAATGCCTGTCCCGATTTGCCGGTTATCCCGGTTATGGCCAGTATCTCATCCATTCTTCGGTCCCCCTTCGCTCACGCCCTCTGCCTTTGCCACCGCAAAGAACGTTCCGAAAAAGCACTTTAAATCGAACGCAAAACTTAATTTTTTGACATACTCGCCGTCATATGCCGCCTTGACGTCGATCGGAAGTTCATCTCTTCCGTTTATCTGAGCCCATCCGGTAAGTCCCGGCTTCACGTCGTTCGCTCCGTACTTGTCCCGCTCATCGAGAAGATCATACTGATTCCACAGAGCGGGGCGCGGTCCGACAAAACTCATCTGTCCGGCAAATATGTTGAAAAGCTGGGGTATCTCATCGATAGAATATTTCCTGATCGCCTCCTGAAAAGGTGACAGGAGCGATGCGGCGTTCTTGAGTTCATGCGTCGGTGTATCCTTCGGCGCGCTCACCGGCATCGAACGGAACTTTATTATCATGAAATGGGATCTGTGTATCCCGACACGTTTCTGTTTGAAGAACACCGGTCCCGGTGAGTCGATCTTGATCATCACGGCGACAACGAGCATCGGTATCGCGGCAACTATGATACCTATCCCCGACAGTACGATATCGATGATCCTCTTAATGACGTTTTTGTAAATGCTCATTTTGATTTATCCCGTTTTAAGAGCGGAGCCACATATGCTCCGGTATATGATCTCTTGTCCTTGGCAACTTCCTCGGGCGTGCCTTTCGCTATGACCTGTCCGCCTCCGTCTCCGCCTTCGGGTCCGAGATCGATGATGTAGTCCGCGGTCTTGATCACGTCGAGATTATGCTCGATAACAACGACGGTGTTACCGCCTTCCGTAAGTCTCTGGAGTATCTCGACAAGCTTGTGTACATCCGCGAAATGAAGTCCGGTCGTCGGTTCGTCAAGGATATATATGGTCCTGCCCGTACTTCTTCTCGACAGTTCCGTCGCAAGTTTGATACGCTGCGCCTCTCCTCCCGACAGTGTCGTTGAAGGCTGTCCGAGCTTGATGTATCCGAGTCCGACCTCGTTAAGTGTTTCTATCTTTCTTCTTATTGCCGGAATGTTCTCGAAGAACGGCAATGCCTCTTCCACGGTCATGTCGAGAACATCGTAAATGTTCTTTCCCTTGTACCTGACCTCGAGAGTTTCCCTGTTGTATCTCTTTCCCTTGCAGACCTCACACGGCACATACACATCGGGAAGGAAATGCATCTCGATCTTTATTATACCATCTCCGCTGCAGGCTTCGCATCTTCCGCCTTTTACGTTGAACGAAAATCGTCCCTTCGCGTATCCTCTTTCCTTCGCATCTCTTGTCGTTGCGAACAGATCCCTTATAAGGTCGAACGCTCCGGTATACGTTGCGGGATTGGATCTGGGTGTTCTTCCTATCGGAGACTGGTCTATCGCAATTATCTTGTCCAGTTCCTTAATCCCGTCGATCCCGTCATGCTTTCCGGGTATTGTCCTTGCCCTGTTAAGATCACGGGCGAGGCGTTTATACAGTATCTCGTTTATGAGCGAGCTCTTTCCGGATCCCGATACTCCCGTGACGCATGTAAATACTCCGAGGGGTATATCCACGTTTATGCCCTTGAGGTTATTCTCGCATGCTCCTTTTATCTTCAGGAACTTCTTGGGCTTACGGCGCTTGGCCGGAACGGGTATGAACAGTTCGTGACTGAGGTATCTTCCGGTCACGGAATCTTTGCACTTCATGATGTCGGAAACGCTGCCGCAGGCAACGACCTTGCCGCCCTCGCTTCCCGCTCCCGGTCCAATATCCACTATATGATCCGCCGCCATCATGGTCTCTTCGTCATGTTCGACCACGATAAGGCTGTTCCCGAGATCTCTGAGATTGGCAAGAGCACCGAGCAGTTTTCCGTTATCCCTCTGGTGCAGTCCGATGCTCGGCTCGTCAAGTATATACGCTACGCCTACAAGACCCGAACCTATCTGTGTCGCAAGTCTTATTCTCTGGGCTTCTCCGCCCGAGAGCGATCCCGTTGCTCTTGCAAGCGTCAGGTAGTCAAGTCCGACCTCAACGAGGAACCCGAGTCTGGCCTTTATCTCTTTCAGAATTCTGGCTCCGATGAGTTCCTGCTGTTTCGTAAGTTTCAGACCGTCAACAAAATCCTTAAGCTTTACTATCGACATATTCGTCATCTCGTGGATGTTGAGTCCTCCGACGGTCACAGCCAGCGCACCGGGCTTGAGCCTCATGCCGTGGCAGGCATCACACGGTGTGAATCTCATGAACGTTTCGTATTCGGCTTTGGAACTTTCTGAAGCGGTCTCTCTGTATCTTCTCTCGACATTTTTGATGATACCCTCAAAGGGAACATCATAAACGCCCTCTCCGCGCATACCCTTATAGGATACTTTCAGGACTTCTCCGCCCGTTCCGTCGATGATAAGATCGTGTATCTTTTTCGGGTATTTTTCAAACGGTGTATCAAGACTGAACTTGTATTTTTTCCGCATGGCATCGAGTGTCGCATACGTGAAACTGCTCTTGTCGTTACATGACTGCCATCCCGGAACGGCTATCGCTCCTTCCATGATCGAAAGCGACTTATCGGGAATGATCAGGTCCTCATCGAATCTCATCTTGTATCCGAGTCCCGCACACTCCGGGCATGCACCGAACGGATTGTTGAACGAGAAACTTCTCGGTTCAATCTCGTCAATGCTTATATTACAGTCCGGACATGAAAAGCTCTGGGAGAAAGTCAGCATCTTGCCGTCAATCACGTCAACATATACGAGTCCGTCCGACAGTTGCATGACGGTCTCTATCGAGTCCGTCAGTCTTTTGTTGATGCCTTCTTTGACCACAAGTCTGTCGACGATTATCTCGATATTGTGCTTAATATTCTTGTCGAGCTTTATATCCTCGGAAAGCTCATACATATTGCCGTCAACACGTACTCTTACATAACCGCTCTTTGCGGCGCGCTCGAACACTTTTGAATGCTCACCTTTACGGCCCCTGACTACAGGAGCAAGAAGCTGGATCTTCGTTCCTTCCGGAAGACTCATGACAAAATCCGTCATCTGGTCAACGCTTTGGCGCTTTATCTCCTTGCCGCAGTTCGGACAATGCGGCGTACCTATCCTTGCATACAAAAGACGGAAATAATCATATATTTCCGTTACGGTCCCCACGGTAGATCTGGGGTTCTTGTTCGTTGATTTCTGATCTATCGATATAGCGGGAGGAAGTCCCTCTATCGAATCAACTTCGGGCTTTTCCATCTGGCCCAGAAACTGCCTTGCATAGGACGACAGCGATTCCATGTATCGTCTCTGTCCTTCCGCATAGATGGTGTCAAACGCCAGTGATGATTTTCCGGACCCGGAAAGTCCAGTCAGTACGACCAGTTCATTTCTGGGGATGTCTATATCGATATCTTTGAGATTATGCTCTTTTGCGCCCCTGATGCGTATCATGGGGATCTTTTTTTCAGCCATCGTATGTTACCTCAAACGTTTCAAGAAGATACGTCTTACCGTCGGTCTCACTGTATGCGAACAGATCGATCTGCGACTGTACCATGAACCTTCTCTGAATGCTCAGCGAGAATCTGTTCACTCCCTCTTCCTCAGACTGCCTGTGAAGCAGACAGTAATCCGTTTCGATGCATTCGTCATCCGTCTTGGCATATACATCGATCTTACCGAGATCCTCCGGAGCGTTAACCACTCCTTCGATCTTGAATATCGAAGTCATGTCGTTTGGATCGAGCACGATCTTCGATCCTTCAACTCTTCCGCCCGAAACGGAAGTGACATCGTATGTAACACCCGGATTGTCGCTGTATACTCCGTCGCCTTTATAGGGAGGTTCGTAATAGTACCCGGAAAAATCACTCGTTATCGGCATCTCGCTCGATATAGAACGTTCCGCCGTCTCGAAGACGACCATATCGGGAAACGTCAGATTCACGAAATACTGAACGTAATCGCTGTTCTGTCTGTGAACAAAATATACCTCCTTAAAACGGTTATCGTAAAACTTCTGGTACGACTGGAAATAACTGTCGGTAAAGACAAGAAGTCTTCTGTTGTTCGGTGCGCTCTCGTTAATATGATGCGTGTAGAACGTGTCGGTACTGCAGTCCATTGAAGGCTTCAAAAGTTCCGTGTAATCCGCGGTAAGATCGTCCCTGAGCGAGTAGAGCGGCACATCCTCGTCTATGGAAAACTTCGCATTATCAAGTG
Source organism: Lachnospiraceae bacterium (assembly GCA_024698285.1). Taxonomy (GTDB): domain Bacteria; phylum Bacillota; class Clostridia; order Lachnospirales; family Lachnospiraceae; genus UBA2868. The sequence continues at coordinate 60,242 of JAILRJ010000044.1, forward strand.
TGTCAACATGGACGGTGTTAAGATCGAAGTTGTCCCTGCAAAGCGGCGGAACGTCATCAAACCATTCCCTGATCTTTTCGTCGATCAGTTCGTGACCTATGAACGCGCCCCTGTCGTTCCAGTGTGTAACGTCATAGAGTTTGTTGTACAAAAGATCGTCACCTTTGGCCGCCTCAAGTTCGTCTCTCGGATCGATATAGCATACTCCCGACGATGCCATCTTCGAATCGAGATACGAAAGCACCGATTCGTTTTCGTTATTGACGTGAACCGTTTTCGGGAAATATTCGGGATATATCGTCTTCTTGTCGGGGCAAACGAAATACAGGAACTTTATATCCTTGGACTGTAAATAGTCATTCGTCTTCTCCAGAAACTCCACCATTGAATCAATGTATTCCTTATCGGTGTTGAGTCTCTGATATGCCGCGATATAATCCTTGTCCTTGTAATATATATGGCCATCCTCGCCCCACATGAACAGCGGGTTGACCATTGCGCCGAACAGGGCGTTGTTAGCTTCGGTATAAACAGCGATTGCTCCCTCTCTGAAACCGATCCTGTCGTTTACATAGTCGTATACCGATTTCATATAATCTTCCGAGAACTCGAACTCGGGCCACTCCTCGAGCATCTTGTTCTCATACTCGCTCGTCTGGTTCTTCTTAAGGTTCATGAAGAACACCGGCAACACAAGGAGCAGGCAGAACAGGGTGATAAATACCACTGACGGTATGCTGTTTTTGTCGATCTTAAGCTTACCCATAGATTAAAACTGAAAATATATAAACGGTGAATACGTTGTGTTGACTATGAATATGAAACTGATAACGAGAAGCATAAGAAGGCAGGCATGCCTTGCGATCCTCGGAACCTTTTTGTCGCTGTCGGTAAATTCGGCGATACGCGCACTTACAAATCTCGGTAATACCTGTGCCCACGGAACACATGCCAAGAGAGCTATTATCAGGAAGAACGCAAGTCTCGCATCAAGGAAAAATCCGAGTGAGAACGCATTATAATCGTGATGTTCAAGGTGGAACATTACCTTTATGTATGACAGCGCCTGCGCGATATCCTCGATCTTGAACATGACCCATCCGATCGATACCGCGAGTATCGTGTAGCCCCATTTAAGTGCGGAAGATACAAATGCCGGAAGTGCAAACGGAAGCTTCTTTCCCTTAAGAGCACGCTCGATCAGCATAAACAGTCCGTGCCACAGTCCCCATACGACAAATCCCCATGCGGCCCCGTGCCACAGTCCCGTGGCAAGGAAAACGATCAGAAGATTGACGTACACGTTACCGCGTCTGTTACCTCCGAGCGGAATGTACAGGTAATCCCGAAACCAGCTTCCGAGCGTGATATGCCATCTTCTCCAGAACTCCGTTACGGATTTTGAAATATACGGATAATTGAAGTTCTCGGCAAATTCGAATCCGAACATCTTTCCGAGACCCACAGCCATATCGGTATATCCAGCAAAATCGAAATAGATCTGAAGCGTATAAAGAACCGCACCGAGCCATGCCACCTGTGTAGACATGCCCGACGTATCCATAGCAAATATCTTATCGCATACTTCACCGATCGTATTGGCTATTATCGCCTTCTTCGCAAGACCGACTATGAACCGCTCGATACCCTTTACGAACTGGTCCGTCGTTGCCGACAGTTTTTCAAGAGAATCCTTTACATCCGCAAATCTTATGATCGGTCCCTGAAGGAGCTGTGCAAACATGGTGATATAAAGCGCGAACTTAAGCGGGTCCTTTGTTGCGATCCTATTCGGACCTTCATCGGCACCCGCACGGTAAACATCAGTTATGTATGATATGCATTGGAATGTGTAGAAAGAAATTCCGAGAGGCAGGATGATCTTCGGGATCACCGCATCCTTACCGAATATCCCGTTATATGTTTCCACAAAGAAACCCGTGTATTTGAACCAGATCAGGGAGCCGATATTGACGAGCACTCCGACCGCAAGAGCGATCTTCTGATGTGTCCTTGTACCGAGAGAGGATATAACGATACCCGCCGCAAAGTTAAACACTATCGATGCGATAAGATATATGAGATGCTTCGGTCCCCCGCATGCATAAAAGCCGAGGCTCGCAACAAGAAGCCATATACCTCTCGCCTTTTGCGGCAGTATATAATAGCCGAGCAGAGTCGCCGGCAGAAACATACAAAGGAATGTAACCGAACTAAATACCATTATCTGATCTTTTCCAATTCATTCTTGAGCTTCTCGGGAGACCATCTGGAAACGGTAACACCCGACTGCTTCTTGCCTCTACGCATGAGCTGAGCGACCTGCTTTAAGTATTCAACGGTCACCTTAGAGGACAGTTTCGATTCGCCTGCGGGACGAGCCTGGAACTTGTACGGTATCTCGACAACGCTCTTGTACGTACCCATAGCAAGCACTTCGACCATTATCTTCCACCCTATCGGCTGCAGGTCGGCGCCTTCTATCACCGCACGTCTGAACATGAACAGTCCGCTCGTCGGATCGGTGATCTTGCGAAGCGAAGGCAGTGCGATCTTTCCGATGTAACGTGCGACTCCCGAAACGAGCTTTCTGTACGGCCCGAGTCCCCCGTCGCTTCCGCCCGGTATGAACCTTGAAGGCACACAGAAATCCGCTCCCGTCTCCATGACAGCATACATGCTCTTAAGAATTGCAGGCGGATGCTGAAGGTCCGCATCCATTACGGCTATATAGTCGCCGCTTGCAAGCGAAAATCCCTTAAGCACAGCTGTCGCAAGCCCTTTTTCCGTCTCGCGGTGTTCCATCCGGACGTTGTGATTTTCGCCCATAACTCTTTTGATCGCCTCAGGCGTATCATCCGTGGAATCGTCGATAAATATAACCTCGTACTCTATCCCGCGGAGTGCGTAATCTATCTGGTTAACGAGATTGCCGACGTTCTCGGACTCGTTATATGTCGGTACTACTATTGATATCCTGCCCAATTACAGATCCTCCAAATGCTTTTTGAGATCTATCATCTTGTCACGAAGAGTTGCCGCGGTTTCGAAATCGAGTTCCGCAGCGGCACGCCTCATGCCCTTTTCCACACTTGCAATAAGCTTCTTAAGCTCCTTCTCGTCCATGGATTCTGGATCCTTGGCAAATCCCGCCTCCTCTTTGGCGATCTCCTTGTGAATACTGATAAGATCGCGGACCGCCTTCCTGATCGTAGTCGGAGTGATACCGTTCTCCTTGTTGTATTCATCCTGGATACGGCGTCTTCTCTCGGTCTCGTCTATCGCCGCCTTCATCGAATCGGTCATCGTATCGGCGTACATGATTATGCGTCCGTCGCTGTTTCTGGCGGCTCTTCCGATAGTCTGTATGAGCGACGTACGGGATCTTAAGAACCCTTCCTTGTCCGCATCCAGCACCGCAACAAGTCCTATCTCGGGTATATCGAGGCCCTCACGAAGCAGATTGATACCGACAAGCACATCAAACACGTCAAGTCTCATGTCGCGTATGATCTTGGCACGCTCAAACGTGTCTATATCAGAATGAAGATAACGTACACGTATTCCGACATCCTTCATGTATGCCGTAAGATCCTCGGCCATCTTCTTGGTGAGCGTTGTGACAAGTACTTTGTTGCCCGCTTTGACCTCTTTGCGGATCTCGCCGATAAGATCGTCTATCTGCCCCTTCGTGGGCTTGACCGTAACTTCCGGATCGAGAAGACCCGTCGGCCGGATGATCTGTTCGGCTCTGTCGAGTTCGTGCTCTTCCTCGTACGGTCCGGGGGTTGCCGACACGAACATCATCTGGTCTATTTTACCTTCAAACTCGCCAAAGTTCAAGGGACGGTTGTCCTTCGCGGAAGGCAGTCTGAAGCCGTAATCCACAAGCGATGTCTTCCTCGCACGGTCGCCGTTATACATCGCTCCGAGCTGAGGAATCGTCATATGAGATTCATCGACGATGATAAGGTAATCATCGCCGAAATAGTCCATCAGGGTATAAGGCGGATCGCCCGCTTTGGCGCCGGTCAGATGCCTTGAATAGTTCTCGATTCCCGAGCAGAATCCGGTCTCCTGAAGCATCTCTATATCAAATCTCGTTCTCTCGCTTATACGCTGCGCCTCGATCAGCTTATCCTCGCTCTTAAAGAATCTCACCTGTTCGGCAAGTTCCTCTTCGATCGTAGACACCGCCCGTGCAAGCTTGTCCTTCGGGATGACGTAATGGGAAGCCGGGAATATCGCAAAGTGGTTAAGCGTTGAGTGGACCTTACCTGTCAGGGGATCGAACTCGGATATCCTGTCGATCTCATCGCCGAAGAATTCCACCCTGATCCCGTACTCACTCTCCCATGCGGGAAAGACTTCCACGGTATCGCCCATAACACGGAAGCGCCCGCGGGCAAAATCGATCTGGTTGCGCTCGTAACTTATCTCGATAAGTTCACGGACAACATCGTCCCTGTCCTTTTGCATACCGGGACGGAGCGAAACGCACATGTTCTGATAATCGGAAGGAGATCCTATGCCGTATATGCATGAAACCGACGCAACGACAATGACATCTCGTCTTTCCGACAGCGATGTCGTCGCGGAGAGTCTGAGCTTATCGATCTCGTCGTTTATCGACGAATCCTTCTCGATATACGTATCAGACGACGGTATATATGCCTCGGGCTGGTAATAGTCGTAATAGGATACAAAATACTCCACCGCGTTTTCGGGGAAGAATTCTTTCATCTCCGAATACAACTGCCCGGCGAGTGTTTTGTTGTGGCTGACGATCAGCGTAGGCTTATTAAGCGCCGCAATGACATTGGCCATCGTAAATGTCTTACCTGACCCCGTTACGCCAAGAAGAGTTTCAAACTGGTTACCCTGTCTGAAACCCTCAACAAGCTTTGCTATGGCCTGCGGCTGGTCGCCGGTAGGCTGATATTCCGAGTGAAGCTTAAATTCCATTATGTGTCAGATCCTCCTAAGATCATCGTTTAAAGCGAAACAGTCCGGGCATTTTCCAGATCCTGCTGCCCCGCACGAAAGCAGCAACCATAATACCAAAGAAGACTGCTATATAGAACGGGAAAGATCCCATTCCGAGCGCCTGTCCCAAAATACCGCAGATAATGGGACCCGTCACTATAGCCAGACTGGCGAATGCCATCTGGGTTCCGATTATCGCAAGAGAACGGCTCTTGCCGAAGTTCTCGGGAGCAAGATAGTTGAAGTTCGGGAACATCGGTCCGTTTCCGAGTCCGATCATCATGAGGGCAATGATCGTGACCGTGTTGTTTGGGATAAATATCAGCATAAGGATAGCCGTCCCAAGCGTTATCAGACCGAGCTTAACAATCTGCCAGCTGTGAAGTTTCCTGGTCAGGAATCCCGATATAAGTCTTCCGAGAGTCATGCCCAGATAGTAGAACGTCACGGAACCCGCGGCAAGTTCGTTGCTTACATGCCTGTGTTCAACAAGAAACGTACTGCTCCAGTTTCCGACCGAAGATTCGATGACGCATGACGTTACAAACAGAAGCCACATGACCTTGACACCTTTGATAGAAGCCGCTTCCCTTATGGACAGCGTCTCATATTTCTCTTCCTCTTGTGCATCCGTTTTGTGAACTTTTTTCCATATCGGAAGGGTGACAATCAGTAATAACGCGAGCCCCATCTGTATGAAAGAGGCGATCCTGTAACCGGTCCTCCAATCCATTCCGTTTCCGAACACAAGCGTCATTATAAAAGGACTGACCGTAACGCCGATCCCGTAGAAGCAGTGCAGAAAACTCATCTGTGATGCGCTGTAATGCAAAGCAACATAGTTATTGAGCGCCGTATCTATCGATCCCGCTCCGAGTCCGAGAGGTACTGCCAGAACACATAAATATATAAAGCTTCCCGACATACTGAATCCGAACAACGATAAGGCCGTGATCAGCGTGCATATGGCAGTCAGCTTATTCGTCCCGAGCAGTTTTATGAGCCTTGCGCTCATAAGACTTGAAATCACCGTCATTCCGGAACAAATGCCCGTGACTATTCCGCCCGTCGATAAAGGCAGGCCGAATTCGGTATAGATCGAGGGCCACGAGGCTCCGAAAAGGGAGTCCGGAAGTCCGAGTCCGATAAAAGCCAGATATATAACCGTTATCAGTAGGGTTGCCATATTTTAGACATCCTCCGTCTGTATTCTTTTCGCATTGAATCTCTCAACGTTCTTGTATCCGTTCCCTCGCGACCGGTGACCTGATCTTCGGAATCGGAAGTGCCCTTTTTCCGGTATTTGATCCTGTAATAAATGTCAAATGCCGCGCGCACCTCTTTCGCGTATTTTTCAGGAATATACGGTACGTAGTCGGACAGTACACCCCTGTCCTCAATATCCGCACCCGCTGCGGATCTTATCATACTCCTTATGTCATCAACATCCATTATAAGTTTTTCGTTTGCATCGGCTCTTCTGTACTTTACTGCCTTATAAGCAAACATTCCCGTGATCATCAGGACCGCCGTCAATATTACTGCTGCGACTATGACAAGAACCGCGCGAAGGACTCTCATAAGAGAATTCATATTGCCCTGTATTTGTCTCTCCGGCTCTGATCCTTCCGAAACAGATGACGGAATATTGTCGGGTATATAAGGGGCCGCCGCCTTCTGACCTGATTTTCCCGATGAACTGTAAACAGGCTCTCTGTGCCATGTTCTCTCCTGTGCGGTCGACATACCTGAAGTCGGTTCAAAACCTATCCATCCGAATCCGGAAATATATGCTTCGGGCCAGACATGAGCTTCGCTTGCACGAACCTCGTATTCCTCCTGCCCGTCAAAAGGAAACGTGTATCTGTATCCTCCGTCAAGTCTCGCGGGTATTCCCGAAAGGCGAAGGAGCATCACCATCGATGACGCAAAATGTACACAGTACCCCTGTCCGGACTCAAACATAAATCTATCCGCAATCCTGCTCATTCCTTCGGCACTGCCGGTACTTCCTCCTCCGTTCGTTCCGGTATCCGTACGGTATTTATATTGACGCAGATAGTATTCTATCGCCCTGCATTTATCGTAATCGTCGGAATATTCCCCGGTTATATTTGAAGCGAGTTCCTTCATCCTGTCGGTTGCGCCGCCCGTATCAAGATACTCTTCGAGTGATTCATCCGAATCCTGCCATGCGGCGTATTCGTCTTCACCGACCGTCCCCGCAAGTCTTACCGCGAACACATTATATGCATACTCGGACATTTCCGCAAAGCTTACGGACTTCTTAGATATCTGTCCGGGTGATGATACGATCAGTTCCTCAAGATAAGGGCTTCCATAGTCTATGTCAAGATAATCCGATACTATGCGATACCCTTTTTTATGATACTCTCCGGGATTTCCGGAAAGAGGATTGCCCTTTTCATCGGTAATCTTTATCGGACACGACGGAAGTATCTCATCTTCCGTTTTCAGATACGCATATCTGATATCAAGATTCGCTTTTCTCGCAAAAAGGTCAGCCCGGTCATGATCCACTTTCCGCGAATGCATTGCGAAGAGAAAATCGAGAAGCCGGCTGTGATCCGGCATCTTTTCGCCGGCAAGATAAATTGTCCGGCGTCTCATAACATTCTGTCCGCTTCCCTCGGACCTGTAAGTAAACGTCGTGCTGTCCGGTGTCTTAATTTCGAGCTCTGTCCGCTCCGACGAACGTATTGAGTCCCCGTTCTGATCAAACGAACTGTATCCGGTGCTGTATGCGGAAAGAGCAAACATATCCGAAAAACGGTAGGATATCGACCACCCTATCTCCTTTGTCTTCTCCACGGCTCTTTTCCCGGCATTTATGAGCGGTTTCCAGTTTATCGGTTCGCTCCTTGACGGGATAATAAGAAGACATACCATGAGCACTATGAAAAAGGCAAACGGATAACGGCTTTCTTCCCTATACCCGATCAGTCCGGCAAGATGCGACAGCACAAGGACAAACAATGCAGCATACACAACTTTCCACGTAAACGCGGGATCTTCCAACGAACCTCTTGCATAGATCCAGGCAAAGATCATGACAGCCGATGAAGCCGCACAAAGAATCGCTTCCGGATGAAGTCTTTTAGGACACAGTCTTATTATTGCCCAAAGCATATAAACATATAACGCGATATTACCGTCCCAAAGGATGAACGACATAAGTATCGCAAGAGACAAAACGGCAAAAACAGCAAGTCTCTCCCCGGCAAACATACGGAAAACGCAGAGGATCAGTGAATAGCATAAGGAAAATGCGGCCGCACTCCATATGACGGTTCGCACCGAAACGGATTCCGGATCATACCCTGACATGATATATACCGCAACAACTGCGGCACACGATACGAGTACGGTCAGTGCCGTCCCGATGTCATCCGGCAATGACGCAAAAATCTTCGCCGGGCCATCTGTCTTCGCTGACGACAACAGTTGTTTCATCCCCATATCCGCTCATCCTCCTTTCCTCGGATAGTCTGTGCATCCTGTCTTTCTCATCCTCGGAACGGTAGATCATACCTTGAGATACGTCTTCGTAAAATCCTCTGAAGCTGTCGTAGGAACCTACATGTCTCTCGGTTATCTTACCGGACGGATATATGATGAGAACCGGCATGTTGCGTTTTGCAAAATACCATGCCGCGGAGACCGCAAATTCCAGAAAAGCATCTCTGCGCCGCAGATACTCCGTATCCCAGTCTCGATCCGTAATATATGATGCTTCCAGAACCATTGTCACTGTTCTCGTATCCTGCTTATCCGGCACTCTGACCATGAGTTTGTCCAGTTTTGCGGAAACTTTCCAGTTTATGCTTCGAGGTGCATCGCCGGGCACGTAGTTGCGCATGTCATTTCCGGGTATCATCTCGATCTTCATGTCGCTCTTTATCCCGACCGAATTGATCGTGTTTTCTATATCCAGATATCCGTTCGCCGCATCGGTTATGTTGGGCGATACTATGGCCCTGAAGTGATACGGAACGTCAAACTCGACGGTCATTATCGAAAAGGCATCGGACAGGCCTATACTCCTGACTCCGATATAATAAGCTCCTCCAAAAAGGCAGGATGCCTTTGCGTGAAGAGTGATCTTACTTCGCGGACCCACCGAAACCCTCTGTCCGTCTGCGATCCCTTCATGATCACATCTGTCTGAATACAACGTGAGTATCATATTGTGTATCGGGAGAAATAGGGAATTGTCAAACGTCACGGTCATATCGTGAGAATCGCCTTTTACCACGCGATGCGAATCAAGTTCCTGATATACCGACAAAAAGCGATAGCTTAGTACTATACACACAAACGAAACCGGAAGCAGCAGCACGAAACCGCCAAGAAGAATAAAAGGAAGCAGGCCTCCGTAGAAGCTTGCAAAGACTGTACATAATGCGAGTATAAGGAAATATACGATCAAGTCCTTTTTATCAAAGCAGATATGCATTGACGGTCCTCATCATGAAGGAACTTTAACATGATCTGTGATACGGCGGATCACCTGCTCCTGTGACGTACGGTTCATACGTGCCTGCGCCGTCAGCACAAGCCTGTGAGGAAGCGTAAGTGTAGCCGCATTTATTATATCCTCCGGGATACAGTAATCCCTTCCGGAAAGGGTCGCATATGACTGCGCACATCGCAGCAGGGCAAGAAGTGCTCTCGGGGAGGCACCGCATGAAATGTCAGCATCCGATCTCGTTGCCTCGACTATCATAACGGCATGATCTATCAGCTTGTCGTTGACCGTTACCTTTTTGACAACACTCCTCATTTCCATAACATCCGGACCAGTAAGTACGGCCGCGGTCGCTTCATGAAGAGTTCCTTCAAGAAAACCCGATGCCATGTTTACGGCATCCTCCTTTTTCGGATAACCGATCGAAAGCTTCATCATGAACCTGTCAAGCTGGGCTTCCGGCAACGGATAGCAACCCGCGGTCTCCATCGGATTCTGCGTTCCGATCACCATAAAAGGATCCGGAAGCGGCATGTTCTTTCCGTCTATCGTGACGCTCTGCTCCTCCATTGCCTCAAGCAGCGCCGACTGTGTCTTGGGTGATGTTCTGTTAAGCTCATCGGCAAGCACGATGTTGTTCATCACCGGTCCCGGGACAACTTCAAATTCACCGGTCTTGGAATTGTAGACCGACACTCCGGTAATATCTCCGGGCATCGTATCGGGAGTACACTGGATACGCGCAAACGAGAGAGAAAGGGAATCGGCGAGCGCCCTTGCAAGCGATGTCTTTCCGACTCCGGGAACGTCCTCAACGAGAACATGACCGCCGGCCAGAAGCGCTATTATGAGCCTGTCGATCATCCCGCTCTTTCCGACTATCCTTTTTTCTATATTGGATCTTAAGAGTCCGATCTTTTCGGAAGCAGTCTTTGTATCCATCTTACTTCTCCATTGCTCTGTATCTGTCGTAACGTTCTTTTGCTTCTCTTGCTCCCTGGGCAAAGAGCTTCTTCGCATTTTCGGGGAATGTCTTTCCGAGTGACGAATACCTTGTCTCTCCGGCAAGGAACTCCTCGTAATCGAGCGTCGGCTCTTTGGAGTCTACGACAAGCGGCTGAGGAAGTCTCGGATCATAATGGTAAAGTGTCCAGTATCCGCTCTGAACGGCACGCTTCATCTCTTCCTGTGCGGCACCCATTCCGGCTTTGATACCGTGGGTTATGCAAGGTGTGTATGCGATTATGATCGAAGGACCGTCATATTCCTCGGCTTCCTTCAATACCTTGATCAGCTGATTGGGATTGGCTCCCATACTTACCGATGCGACATACACATTTCCGTATGTCATGAATATGGCTCCGAGATCCTTCTTCTTGGTAGTCTTTCCCGAGGAAGCGAACTGTGCAACGGCTCCTATCTGAGTTGCCTTTGAACTCTGTCCGCCCGTATTCGAATAAACCTCTGTGTCAATAACGAGAGTATTGATGTTGGCTCCGGATGCGATAACATGATCGAGTCCTCCGAAACCTATATCGTATGCCCAGCCGTCACCACCGTACATCCAGAATGATTTTCGCGACAGATGGTCGCGCCGCTTTAATATCGATCTGATAAGCTTTGCGTTCGCATCGTCCTTTGTGTTCTCAAGTACATCAATAAGCTCATCAGAGGCCTTGCGCGATCCGTCATAATCATCGAAAGAATCGATATACGCACGGCAGGCGCTTACGACCTTCTCATCGGAAGATGCGTCAAGAAGTGCCGATACTTTCTTCTTGGCAAGCTTTCTCTGCTGTGTAACGGACAGATACATACCGAGCATGAGTTCCGCATTGTTCTCAAAGAGCGAATTTGTCCATGCGGGACCGAATCCTCTTCCGTTTACCGTATAGGGAATTCCCGGATATGTTGCACCCCATGCCTGCGAACACCCGGTTCCGTTTGCCCAGTACACCCTGTCTCCGAACAGCTGCGTCATGAGCTTTGCGTAAGGAGTCTCCCCGCAGCCCGCACATGCGGCTGAAAATTCCACAAGCGGCTGCTCGAACTGGCTGCCCTTGATCGTGTATTTATTATATGTTCCCGGTTTTCCTGTGATCGTAAGCGAATAATCCCACTCTTTGCGCTTATCTTCGGTAAGCTCCACGGGACCCATCGTTATCGCCTTTTCCTTTGCGGGACATGATGCAACACAGCTTCCGCATCCCGTACAGTCATATTCCGATACACAAAGCGAGTATTTGAGATCTCCCGCAGGCTTGGTATCCGTGATCTTCATAGATGCCGGCGCATTCTTTACTTCTTCTTCGTTAAGAAGATGAGGTCTGATCGCAGCGTGCGGACACACGAACGAGCACATGTTGCACTGAAGGCACTTGTCGGGATCCCACTTCGGTGTGTTCACGGCGATTCCGCGCTTCTCGTAAGCGGTCAGGCCCATCTCGATCGATCCGTCCATCCTGTCGACAAATGTCGATACCGGTAGATCGTTACCCTTCTGTCTGTTTATATGATCACAAACTTCGTTTACAACCGCAGGTGCATCCGGAGTACCCGGGATCTCTTCGTCGGTGAGGTTTGCCCATTCAGCCGGAACCTCGACCTCATGAACGTTCTCGGCACCCATCTCGATCGCATCGGTGTTCATCTTGACGATCTTACTGCCCTTTGTAAAATACGCTTTCTCGGCTGCGGCTTTCATTTCCTTTATAGCCGTATCTATCGGAAGAAGGCCCGATATTTTGAAGAATGCCGCCTGAAGCACCGTATTGGTGTGGCTTCCCAGGCCGAGCTTTTCCGCGATAGCGGTCGCATTTATCACAAAGAGTCTGACCTTTTTCTTGGCAAAGAGCCTCTTGACTCTGTTCGGAAGTTCCTTTTCAAGTTCATCGTCCGACCACGTGCAGTTAAGTAGGAACTTGCCGCCCTTCTTGACTTCGGCAGCAACGTCATACTGCTTGATAAAGCTCTGATTATGACAGGCGACTATGTCGCCCGATTTGACGTAATAACTGCCTCGTATCGGCTTCTTCGAAAACCGCAGGTTGGACTTAGTGACGCCGAACGACTTCTTCGCATCATACTCAAAATACGCCTGCGAGTACATATCGGCCAGATCACCGAGTATCTTGGCTGTATTGTGGTTCGCGCCGACGGTACCGTCACCGCCGAGTCCCCAGAATTTGCAGCAGATCATATCGGGAGAACCCACCTCAAAATCAAGCGGCTCGCATTTAAGCGACAGGTGGGTCACATCATCCTCTATTCCGATCGTGAAACTGTTTATCGGACGCGAGGATGCGAGATTATCAAATACTGCGGCTATCTGATCGGGGCTCGTATCCTTCGATGAAAGTCCGTATCTTCCGCCGATGACCTTGATATTGCGGTCCGAATTAAAGAGTGCGGTACATACATCCACATAGAGCGGTTCGCCCGCTGCTCCCATCTCCTTGCACCTGTCAAGGACCGCTATCCTTTTGACGCTTTCCGGAATGGCCGCGAGAAGCTTCTTCGTATCAAACGGTCTGTACATATGAACCTGAAGGAATCCGGTCTTGCGTCCGCGCTTGTTGAGCGCATCTACCGTCTCCTCTATCGTTCCCGATACGGAACCCATAGCTATGATTATATCCGTTGCGTTATCGGGACCGTAATACTGATAAGGTTTGTACGGTCTTCCGACGACTTCGGATACTTTGTCCATATAGTCCTCGATGATATCCGACAACTGCATGTAGCATTTGTTGTTGGCTTCCCTGAACTGGAAATATACATCATCGTTCTGAACCGTATTGCGAAGAAGAGGATGTTCGGGATTGAGTGCATGCTCACGGAACGAATGAAGCGCATCCTCATCTATGAGCGCGCTCAAAGCTTCAAGATCCGGCATCTCTATTCTTGACATTTCGTGTGAAGTCCTGAATCCGTCAAAGAAATGCATAAACGGAACACGTGCTTTTATCGCGGACAGATGTGTAACGGCCGCCATGTCGGCTGCCTCCTGCACACTTCCCGACGAAAGCATCGCAAGTCCTATCTGACGACACGCCATAACGTCGGAATGATCGCCGAATATGCTCATGGCGTGGGTTCCGACTGTTCTTGCGGCTATATGAAGGACCGCGGGAAGATGTTCTCCCGTTATCCTGTAGAGAGTGGGGATCATAAGCATGAGTCCCTGACTCGACGTATATGTTGTTGCGAGCGATCCTGTCTGCAGTGCTCCGTGAACCGCTCCTATCGCTCCGGCTTCGGACTGCATCTCAACCAGCTTTACCGGCTGGCCGAACATGTTCTCTCTTCCCTTTGCAGACCATTCGTCCGTCTTGGCCGCCATAGGCGAGGACGGCGTTATCGGATATATGGCCGCAACCTCCGTGAACTCGTACGCCACGTTGGCGCAGGCGCCGTTTCCGTCAACCGTGACTATATTTTTACTCATAAGATCTCCTCTTTGTTATCACTCTAAACCAAGTCTCTTTACCGCATCTTCTCTCATCTTGTACTTAAGTACCTTACCTGCGGCATTCATCGGAAACTCATCGACAAATTCTATATATCTGGGCACTTTGTGTCTGGCAAGACTTGCCTTGATGAACGTATCCATCTCCTCGACCGTCATGTTCTCACCGTCTTTAAGGATTATGCATGCCATGGCTTCCTCACCGTACCGTTTGTCGGGTACCCCGATGACCTGAACGTCTTTGACCTTCGGACAGGTGTATATGAACTCTTCTATCTCCTTCGGATACAGATTCTCGCCTCCGCGGATTATCATATCCTTGAGACGTCCGGTTATCCTGTAATTACCGTTCTCATCACGTGCCGCCAGGTCACCCGAATGAAGCCATCCCTCGGAGTCTATCGTCTCTCTGGTTGCTTCGGGCATCTTGTAATACCCTTTCATCGTATTGTAACCTCTCGCACAGAACTCTCCGTTCTCGCCGACACCGACTTCCTCTCCCGTCTCGGGATCTATGACCTTACATTCCACATGCGGGAACGCATATCCGACAGTCTCGGTCCTCACATCGAGCGGATCCGTCCATGAAGACATCGTGTTTCCGGGAGCGGTCTCTGTCTGACCGTAAACGGATACTATACCGCGCATGTTCATCTCGTTCGGATCAGCCGCACGCTTCATCAGTTCGGGGGGACATCCCGCCCCGGCCATAATACCCGTTCTCATGTACGAGAAATCGGTCTTTTTATAATCGGCATGGTTGAACATCGCAATGAACATCGTGGGCACGCCGTTAAAGCATGTGATCCTCTCCTGATTGATGCATGCGAGGGATGATTTTGCGCTGAAGTAAGGCATCGGGCATATCGTCGCGCCGTGAGTGATCGATGACGTCATCGAGAGCACCATTCCGAAGCAGTGGAACATGGGCACCTGGATCATCATCCTGTCAGCCGTAGATAAACCCATTCTGTCGCCGATACACTTACCGTTATTAACAACATTATAGTGAGTCAGCATGACGCCTTTCGGGAATCCGGTAGTTCCCGACGTATACTGCATGTTACAAACGTCATCGGGACGGACGTTTGCCGCCATTCTCTCAAGTTCGCTATCGGAAACCATATCGTGCCTGTCCATCGCTTTTTCAAACGTCAGTGCACCCGGCATCGAAAATCCCACCGTGATGACGTTTCTCAGGAAAGGCAGCTTCTTGCAGTGAAGCGGTTTGCCGGCCTTTGATGAAGCGATCTCGGGACACAGTTCGTTGATGATCGCTTTGTAGTTGGAATCGACAGCCGATTCGATCATTACGAGCGTATGTGTATCCGACTGACGGAGAAGATACTCCGCCTCATGTATCTTATATGCGGTGTTCATCGTAACGAGTACCGCACCGATCTTACAGCATGCCCAGAATGAGATATACCATGCGGGAACGTTCGTTGCCCACACAGCAACCTTTGAGCCCGACCTGACTCCGAGACTCATAAGGGATTTTGCAAAGTTGTTGACGTCTTCCCTGAACTCCTCGTAAGTTCTCGTATAATCAAGTGTCGTGTACTTGAAACAGTACTGATCCGGAAACTCTTCGACCATCCTGTCGAGAACCTGAGGGAACGTAAGGTTAATGAGTTCATCCTTCTTCCATACGTACTGTCCCGTGCCGTCGTGGTTCGGGTAGAGAACCTTCTTCTTGCCCCGCGTGTTCTCAAAACGGCTCATATAATTGACAAAATAAGGGAATATGACCTCATGATCCGTAAGGTCTTCCATGTATTCGGGCTTCCATTCGTATGAAATGAATCCCGCATAATCGATCGAATAGAGCGCATCCATGAATTCCTTTATAGGTGCGCTTCCTTCGCCAATAAGATTGAACGTGTCCTTATCGTCCGAATCCCGCAGATGAACATGCTTAACGTATGCACCCAGATTCCTTATCGTATCCTTGGGTTCCTCGTTCGCATAGCGGAACGTGTGGTGAAGATCCCACAGTGCCGCCAGATTGTCGTCGGCAAACTCGTCAAGGAGCGTACAAAGCTTCTTCGTATCGGAATAGATCCCTCCTGTTTCGATAAGAAGTATTACGTTCTTCTCACGCGCAAAAGGAAGAAGCTCCGTTATAGCCTCTCTGATAGCTTTCTCATCATCGGTCTCAAGCCCGATTCCGACGTAATCGACACGCATGTAACCCGCGATGTCTATTATCTTTCTGATATCCTCGATACACTCTCTCTTTGACAGATCGTAATTGCCGTCAAATATCGGTATCGTCAGTCCCCTGTCACGCAGCTGCCTTGTGGTCGCTGCTATGTTGTATTGATCAAAAGCCTCGCCTTTGACAAACAGGTCCTTATCTTTTATAAGCTTATAGACTTCTATGCCGGCAAAATCCATTTCGCCGGCGATATCCATGAACTCATCAAATGTTATATCGTTCCAACCCCGCGTGGAAAAAGACAGTTTCATCACTCATCCTCCTCGTAAATAACCTTGTTTACAGCGTTAAGATAAGCTGTCACGCTTGCACCGATTATATCCGTGGATAGTCCTCTTCCGGAGTATACCTTACCGTTTGCACGCAGTTTCACTATCGTCTCGGCTGCCGCCTCCTTACCTTCGGTAACGGCCTTTATCTGGAAATCATCGAGTTCGTAGTGTCTTCCGGTTATCTGCTCTATGGCCAGAAAAGCCGCGTCAATAGGACCGTCTCCGAGTGATATTCCCTCAAGATCCTCTTCTTTGGTACGAAGCTTTACATGTGCCATTGCGGTGATGCTGCTTCCTGTATTCGTGATGTAATTATCGAGAGTATATTTAGCCGGAACCTGCATCGCCGCTGTGGCAATGATCGCATCAAGTTCCTTTGTCGATACGCTTTCTTTTTTGGATGCCAGTTTCTGAAAAGCTTCGTAAACTTTCTGCTCATCTTCTTCGTTCAGGCTGTACCCGAGCTTCTGCGCAACCTGTGCGACCGCCTCGGCCGAATCATGAAGTGTCAGTCTGTCGTCGGCACTCTCGATACCGCCCGTGAATCCGAAAGCGGTTTTGGCATCCTGCGATGTCACACAGAATCTGGCTATCTGAGCTATTGTTCTCTTCATGGAAGATGTTGCGACACCCGTTCTGACTCCGAAGCTCTCGCCTTTTCCGGCGATCACCCTGCACACGTTCTCCAGGGAAGCCGTATTGACGGGATATGCTCCGACCTTGATCTCACCCGCTCCGTGACACAATGCGGCTATAACGCACGCATCCGCCATCGACAGTTCATCGGAACATGAAACACCCCATGTTATATCGCGAAGGCACTTATCCGCCTCAAGTCTTTCCTCCAGAAATGCGGCAAACTCCTCGGGAAGCATCTCTCCCGCATCATCGCAGAAAGTGACCGTGGTAACTCCCGCATCTATAGCGGTGTTCACAAGATCCGATATTATCGCACCGTCGCCTCTTGTGGCATCATCAATGATAAGTTCCACGTCCTGCGTATATTTCCTGCAGTTTTCAACAGTCTCTTTTACCATTTCCGTTATGGCAGCCGGCTTCTTGTGATAGACATACTCCATCCTTACACTGCTGCCCGGCGCCACGACCTGAAGCCTGAATCTGTCGGCCTCGGAAAGAGCGGCTGCTGCCGGTGCGGGATCGCTTCCGAGCGAAACGGGCACGGCAACGGTACTGTTACCTACAGCCGTGACCACCGATTTGATCAGAAGGCTGTCGACTTTACTGTTTCTTATCTCATCGAGTTCGATCACATCAACACATAGCTTGTCTAGTAGCTTTGCAACTTCGAGCTTTTCCTTGAAAGATAGGGAGAGCTCTTTACCGTTTGAAAGCTTTCTGACTGTGCTGTCGCATACTCTGACTGTGTTCATGTGTCCATCTCCTTTTCTTTTTTCTTAAAAATTACTATGTAATACATTGGTGAAATAAGCATAAATTAACGGAAAACGCCGTGTTTGTCAATGATTTTCTTTTTTGAGATATTCGACAGCCGCATCAAGCTGATTATCCGTTCCGTCTTCCTGATATTTCTCGCTGTCCCATTCGACTTCGACATCCGGTTCGATACCTATTTCATGAATGTTATTACCGTTGGGCGTGTAGTATCTCGAATTCGTTATCTTGACACCGCTTCCGTCCTCAAGCGGGGTGATTATCTGTGTGATGCCCTTTCCGAACGTCTTGGTACCCATTACCGTAACAAGACCGTCGTCCTTTAATGCTCCCGTAAGGATCTCGGAAGCGCTTGCCGTATTTCCGTCAACAAGTACAACACAAGGGATCTTCAGATATGAATCATCGCCTTTGTCCTCATATTTGTATGACAGTCCGTTCTTGTCCTTGACGGATACTATTACACCTTCCTTGATCAATCTGTCCGCGATCTCAACCGATACGTCGACATAACCGCCGCCGTTGGCTCGAAGATCTATTACGAGGCTCTTCATTCCGTCAGCTTCAAGCTCGTCCATCGCCTCATTGAACTGATTTGCCGTATCATCCGCAAAGTCCGTGATCTGTATGTATCCGATCTTATCATCGAGCATCTCGTAATCAACGCTGACGGCATTGATCTCGTCTCTTCTGATATCGAATTCAATCAGCTCGTCTTTTCCGCCTCTTCTGACACCGACTTTGACCTCGGATCCCTTGGGTCCGCGCAGTTTTGAAACTACAAGGTTAAGATCCTGGCCTTCGATGTTCTCACCGTCAATTTCGACTATTACATCATCGGCGATAAGTCCCACTCTTTCCGCGGGAGAATCCTTGATCGGTTTAACAACAAATATCTCGTCCGTATCCGGGTCCTGGGAAAGATATGCCCCGATGCCTTCGAACATACCGGATGTGCTCTCCATCATCTGTGCGAACTCTTCCTTGTCGTAATATTCGGAATACGGATCTTCAAGAGCCTCGAGCATTCCCCTGTACATGCCTTCCTGAAGCTTCTCCTTGTCGACGTCTTCAAGATATGTTCCCTGTATGAGTCCGTACAGATTGTCGAGTTTCTCGATCGAATCTCTGTCAAGAACGGAACTGGCAGTGCTTCCGAACACTTTCGCATACAGTGTCCCGTTCACGGCCATCGTTATGATACTCACGCAAGTCTTGATCCCTATCGCGATAACAATTACCCCGACAGCAATGAGAAGGCCCTGAATGAAACCTTTCTTCCGGGCCTTCTTAACCTGCTTTGCAACATATTCCATTGACATCTGGCTGTAGACCGTCTCCTCCGGCTTCTCCTCTACAGCTCCTGTTGTGTTGTTCTCGTCCATCTCTTAATTCCTCATATTCTTCTGTAAGTCAATCGTCCCCCCGTTTGGAGAGGAGAGTAGCTCCTTCCGGCCTAGGACAGATAATTCCAAGGGCTTACGTACTGCCCGTTTTCTCTGACGGAAAAGTGCAGATGCGGTCCCGTACTTCTGCCGGTAGATCCGACACATCCGATCTGCTCTCCCCTCGCGACCATCGTTCCCTGCGATACACTGACCGAACTTGCATGCATGTATATCGTGATCAATCCGTCACCGTGATCGATCATGATATAATTGCCCATCGTCGGTGAATACGATGCAGCGATGACTTCGCCGTCATATGCCGCCAGTATCGGCGATCCGTTCGGTGCCGCCATATCGACGCCGTTATGGAACTGCTGCGTACCGAGTATGGGATGTATCCTGTTTCCGTAATCATCGGATATCCTTACATATGAAGGCGCCGGCCACTTGAACTGTCCGCCGTCATACACTATCGCTTTCTTATTCTCCGCAAGGAGTCTCTTCTTCTCTTCGAGTATCGCCGCTTCGAGATCTTTGATTATCTGATCCTGTTCGGCGATCATCGCCTCATATTCCCTTATGGCGGCTTCTTTATTATTGATATCGCCCTCGAATACGGTGATCTCCTGCTCCTTGTCTGCCATCAGCGCTTCAACGGCTTCCTGCTCGTTCTGAACCGCCGCTTTTGCTTCTTCAAGATCACTCTTCTGGCTGATAAGTGTCTGTTCCTTTTCGGCTACCTGATCCTTTGCGTCTATGTATGAATCAAGCATCCGCCTGTCATATGCCGATATCCTGTTGATGAACTCGGCTTTATTCAGAAACTCAACGAAACTCTTTGATGAGAGCAGCATCTCTACTGTGGAAGCCTGGCCACGCTCATACATGAACTTGACACGCTTCTTCATCAGGTTATACTGAGTCTCCTCCACATTCCTTGCTTCCTCGAGTTCCCTTTCGGTTATCTGTATCTCGAATTCCTTATCCGATATGAGGCGGTTAAGCTGGTCTATCTTCTCGTTGATATCAGCAAGATCCGCATCAAGCTCCTGTATATATGTCTCAAGATTGCTCTTGGAGGTCTCAAGACTTGCCAGAAGTGATTTTACGTCAGTGAGATTGCTCTTAAGTGCTTTCTTCTCTTCTTCGGCCTGTTTCTTGGATTCCTCGCTCTCTTTGATCTTGTCATTTGTAAGAGTGGCCGCATGCACAAATAGCGGCACATGTGCCGCTAAGATAGACGTAACCAACAATAATCCGACAAAACGCGCTCCCCTTCTGCGTTTCATATCATTCCCCTTCTGAATGCTTTTATACTTTCAAATGTCTTCTTACCGTGATCAGGCTTCCAAGGAAACCTATGCCCACCCCGAGGATCAGCGATATCGGAACAAGATTTCTGAACAGTTCCTCAATGCTCATAAACTTCAGCATGTCCGACAGCACCGTAAAATTCTGATTGGCGTATTCTATCATCAGCTTATACAGATAATAGATCGCCACCAGAGGTAGGGCTGAACCGATCAGGCCGATCAGTATTCCCTCTATAACGAACGGACTTCTTACGACAAAATCCTTTGCCCCGATCAGTCTCATGATGCCTATCTCTTCCTTTCTGACGGAGATACCCATCGCGACCGTGTTGCTGATGAGGAATACCGAAACCAACAGTAGCACCCCGATTATCGCCAGCGATACGTAACTGATCAGTGTATTGACATTTGTAAGAACTTCCGCGGTGATATCGCTTCTGTTAACCTCTCTTATACCGGGAACCGATTTGAGCCACGCAACAAGTTCGGGCTGCTTTGCCACGTCATTCAGGTAAATCTCATAGTTCTCGGAACCCTCGAGAGGATTGTCGCCTTCGTATCCGTCGGCGTATTCTCCGAGATAATCCTCTTTGAAACTGTTCCATGCCTCATCGGACGATACAAACTTGATCTCCGATACTTCGCTTCTTGACTGGATCTGCGATCCGATCTGCTGTATCTGATCGGGTGACAGGCTCTCGTCAAAGAATACCGTAACTGCGACTCCCGACTGGGCTGCCTTGACGCTGTACTGAACATTGATGACCAGACAGTAGAACAGGCCGAACAGGAAAATACACGACGAGATCGTCGCTATGGTTGCCAGGGAGAAGACCTTGTTTCTGAAGATGTTCTTGAATCCCTGTTTAAATGTATACCAAAGTGTACTAATCCTCATCTATATACTCACCCTTCTCTTCATCACTGATTATGATTCCCTTCTTCATCGTGATGACACGTTTACGCATTGCGTTGACTATCTCTCTGTTGTGTGTAACTACGAGCACTGTCGTTCCTCTTCTGTTGATCTCTTCAAGAAGTTTCATTATCTCCCATGAATTCCTGGGATCGAGGTTACCGGTAGGCTCGTCGGCCAGAAGTATAGGCGGGTTGTTGACAAGCGCCCTTGCAAGTGCGACTCTCTGCTGTTCGCCGCCCGAAAGCTGCCATGTCTTGGCTTTGTATTTACCGGCAAGACCTACGAGCGAGAGCATCGCCGGAACGTTCTTTCTTATCTGTCGTGTCGGAACCTCTATGACGCGCTGCGCAAAAGCAACGTTCTCGTATACGTTCCTGTCTTTGAGCAGTCTGAAGTCCTGGAACACGACTCCTACATTCCTTCTGAACTTTGCGACCTTGCGTCTGCGAAGCCTCGAAAGATCGTAATTGTTAACGATGATACGGCCACTTGTGGGCGTAAGCTCACGAAGCAGCAGTTTGATAAGCGTTGACTTACCGGATCCGCTGTCTCCGACAATGAAAACGAATTCCCCTTTTTTGATGTGCAGACTAACTTCGTTGAGTGCAGGCACACCCGTGGAGTAGGATTTGCTTACTGACTCCATTGTGATCATGTTAATACTCCTTATTTTCCCCTTAAAACTGTAACTTTACCTTTCGGCCTCTTCCATATAACGCATATATTTGACTACCATAAGCGCGATCTTAAACGTAATGGCATCTTCAAACACCCTAAGGTCCAGCCCGGTCGTCTTCTGAAGCTTATCAAGACGGTACACGAGCGTGTTCCTGTGTATGTAAAGCTGACGGCTGGTCTCCGAAACATTAAGGCTGTTCTCGAAGAACTTGTTTATCGTCATCAGCGTTTCCTCGTCGAATTCGTCGGGACTCCTGCCGTCGAATATCTCCTTGATGAACATCTTGCAAAGAGGTATCGGAAGCTGATATATGAGTCGTCCAATGCCGAGCGAGCTGTATGCGATTATATCCCTGTCGTCAAAGAATATCCTGCCGACATCAAGCGCCATACGGGCTTCTTTGTAAGATCTCGAAACTTCGCGGATCTCATTGACGATCGTACCGTAAGACACGTGACAGGTTGTGCCGGTCTGTTTGCTGACTATATCGAGTATCTGGCGTGCCGCTTTGTTAACGTCCTCATATGTCTCGTTGGCAGCCAGCTCCCTTACGATTATTATGCCGTTCTCATCAACCGCCGTGATGAAATCCTTGGTCCTTGATTTGAAGTATGCTTTAACGTTCTCAAGAACGTTTACTTCCTTAGCGGAAGGTGTCTCGGCAATGATAATTATCCTTTTTGCTTCCGCATCTATGCGAAGCTTCTGTGAACGCGTGTATATATCGACAAGAAGAAGATTGTCGAGCAGAAGGTTCTTGATGAAATTATCCTTATCGAACCTTTCCTTATACGCGATCAGAAGATTCTGTATCTGGAACGCACCGATCTTTCCGATCGTATAGGAATCCTCGTTTGTCCCCTGAACAACAAGGATATACTCTATAAGCAGTTCGTCATATACTTTAAAAAACTGATATCCCGATATCTCCTGGCTGTCCGCGGGCGACTGTGTAAAGCTCGCTGCAGCCTCATGATAATTGATGGTCTCCTTGAAAGTCGATGCCAGCACTTTGCCGTCTATATCAATGACTGCCAGTTCAACCCTTGTTATCCCCTTTAAACCCTCAATGGTGTTTTGCAGTATTTGATTAGAAATCATACCCGTCTCCTTAGATTAGGCCCACCCCCGCAGGCATTATATCGTTTATTCTAATACATATTGACAAAAAAGAAAAGTTTTTTTGGCACTTTTTCACAAAAAGTCATCTTGTAACTTTGTAGAATTCACATTTATATCTGTCGAACGAAAAATCGGCTTTTTTCTCCAATGATGCGCCGTATTTCTCAAGCGTTTTCGCGTCATCCTCCGAAGGTTCATAGCCGTCGAGCACAGATATCCACAGTGTGGTACCGTTCCCGGAAGATTCCGTAAGAGCCTCTTCAAGCGGCGTTGTAAACGTCAGCTCCGGCGTATCCTTATCAAGATACGTGTAAAACGGTATACAGTTCTGCATCTCCTCGTGTCCGCCGATGCTGTAATACAGATCCCCCTCTTTAATGTTTTCGCGAAGGAACGCAATCTCCTCGTCTGCGGTTTCGGAATACTCGATCTTAAACTCGACCGAATACGTGCATATTCCGACAAGAAGCGCAGCGATCAGCGTCGGCACAAAAGATCTGCCGGATTTTGCCAGAATCACGGCAGGAAAAATCCACAATATACCCGCTGCAAAAAACAGGTATCTGTCGACAAAGATATTTGCCGTCATGATTTTACTGATTATCGTCCCGAATATAAGTACCCCGTAATATACGGTAAAACAGCACGCCGCATATATCTCGTCCCTTTCCGGACTCCGGCAAAGTACCGCTTTTATTACAAATATCACAACAGCCGCTCCTACGATTCCGGCACATACTATAGTTGCCGGCAGGAATCCAACCGTATACGGATATGCCATATACTGGATGAAAAGTGGCAGATCTATCTCGGGCATCGAGAAATAACCGCTGACCCTTGATATCTGCGAAAGGGTAACGATAAGGCAGGGCAGGTACGCGATGAAAGTGGCCAAAAGACACCAAAACCAGCTCTTAAGCCCTTTCCTCTCAAAGAATATAAAATAAAGCAGCAGATACAGATATACGAATGCCACGGTAACAAAAGCAAAATGATGCGAGTATCCGGCAAGCACGGAAAAGCATGTGAACAAAGCCCAGTTCTTTTTCCCCGGCTCCGATACGACCTCATATGCATACACGCCCGAAGCCGTCGCAAAGAAAAATCCCAGGCTGTACATCCTTATCTCCACGCCGTAATACATCATGAGCGGCATGAAAGTAACAAAGATCATAAAGAGCAGGGAAGTCGCAAACCCGAAACGCTTCCTTACGGTCACCGCACCTGTCAGAAGAGTCAGAAGCATCGGAACGACCGATGTGATCTTCATTACGGGTGTCGTATACCCGAATACATCGGTGGCAAGTTTCAGTATTATGTTATAAAGAGGGGGAAGTGTGTCGTTCATCGACTCGCGGATGACGCCCGCGAAATCGGTATGCACGAGTGAGGCGGTAAATGCCTCGTCCATCCATACATTGTTATTCCAGACTAGCGACAGATATACCGCGGATAAAAGGACAAACGCGACAATGATTATGATCTTTTCGGTTGATACCGTTATTTTTTTCATTTTTATAGTGATTTTTTATTTATTATGTGATATAATATCAATACTCACAAGAAAGGAGCGTGCTTTATGGAATTAAGTATTGATGCGATTCCCTATATCTCAATGGCTATGGCGCATGAAAACGTTATGTCCGCCGTTGGTACGAGCATGCTCGAAGCAACTCTTGACATAGCGTCATCCGAGATAGCGGATCTCACAAAAGCGATGGAACTGTCAGTCAATCCCGCCGTCGGCGCAAACTTTGACGTGGCAGTCTGATCTTCCTGTCGCAGGCTCACTCATTTAACGCATTATCTATATTTCTGTATCCGAATACGAAGTTGGCTATTCCGGCGTCGTCTGTTATTTTTGCGTAGCAGACCTGGAAATGTGACCTCGTCTTGTCGGGATTGATCCTGATGTAGTTGATGCTGTACAGGTCGTCTTCCGTCGTATTCTCCACAAGGGTCTCATATGACGTTTCCCGCATCATCCTGTCAAAATCCTCGGGATCCACATAGCTCCCGTAATATTTCTGCATGGAGAAATGATAATCGATAACGGTCTCTCCGATCTTGACAGGTGCGGCATTTTCCTTCTCGGAACCGTTGTTCTGAATCAGTTTGACTTTACGGCTCTTGCCGTCAAGATACCACACCGACATATACTCGCGCGACAACCCGTCGACGAGCATCATCCTCATTTCCCTCTCGGCGTTCATCTTCATCTGAAGACGGAACTGACCGTCGAAGTTCTCGAATCCGTAAACTATCTTTTGCCCGTCCTCGATCGTAACGATCTTCAGACGGTAGTACAGTATCTTATCTTCGTGGATAGCTCTGTACGTGTAGAACAGCGGATTCTCGGTCTTAAGCTTTTCCTGTACGAAATCATAATCCCCGTACTTTAGCAGGCCTTCCGCATCCTCCCTGTAGACTGTGTCACTGACGTACATTCCGAGAAGTTCGGTCATATCCCGACCTTCCGCTATTGCCTTCTCGTATCTTTGTGAATAATCGTCAAGCCGTATCGGGTACACCTTGCGGTCCTTTGCGTCCACATAGACTATGGACGTGTAGCTTTCCGCTATCGCACAGAATGATTCATACAGGATCCTTGATTCG
Organism: Lachnospiraceae bacterium; assembly: GCA_024698285.1. Lineage (GTDB taxonomy): Bacteria > Bacillota > Clostridia > Lachnospirales > Lachnospiraceae > UBA2868. The sequence goes on from JAILRJ010000044.1 coordinate 86,128, forward strand.
TTAATGTCTACCATAGTCTTATCTTACCGTAAATCCCCCAAACTGAAGATATCCGTCACCGTTAAACGTAAAGTACAGGCTGTTAACGCCGTCGGGTATCTCAACCTCGCCTTCGGTATCATGCCATACATTGGCATACGAAATCGGAAAACTTCCAAGGCACTCTCCGTCCCATTTCGTGCGGACTTCAAGCCGGCCGTTCGCATATCCTTTTGTCCTGACCGATACCACTTTCGTATTCCTGCAGTCAAAATACTTGAATCCCGCCCTCGCGGTGTTTCTCATATTGCAGACATATCCGTTGACCTCATCCCCGTCACGGCCTTCCTGCGTGATCTTCGGGAACCTGTCGTCCATCCATCCCGACCACGGAACTTCCAGCTTCTCCTCGTCGGTGAACAGATTGCATGCAAGATATGCCGGATAAAATCCCTTCTCCGTAAACGGTGTTCCACCGCACGATGTTATCTCGGCCTGAGCGAATCCGGTTTCACCCGACGGAACAAGCTTCTCGAAACAGCCCTGGCGGCTGTAATTGGTTCCGTTGGTATGTCTGTGATAGAAGATATACCACTGACCCGCTATCTCGATCATGCTGCCGTGATTGTTCGCACAGTAACATCCGGGCATATCGGCTCTTTTGTACTTGTCTATCCCTATATCGCCGTTATCGACAAGAACTCCCCTGTACGTAAAATCACCGTCGGGGCGCTTACTCGTCGCATAGCACAATTCCCTGCAGACCTGGGACGAATATATAAAATAGTATAATCCATCTTTTTTTCTTATGGAAGGTGCTTCAAAGAAAGCGTGATTCTCGTACTGCGTCCCGATGCTGTTATGAGTTGCCGGAACGATGAATACGGGATCCTTTTTGACCGTCACCATGTCGGGACCGAGTACGGTACACATCGCACCGTGTCTGGACTTATCCGGGATTGCGCAGAATCCGGTGTACATGTATGTCACGTCGCCTTCCGTGATCACTCCGGGATCGAACTGAGGCTCGTCGCCTTCCCTCTCTCCGAGTCTCGTTCCGTCCTCATAGTGAACGTAGCCGTAGAACTCGTATTTCCCGGCGGGTGTATCGCAGACTGCTACGGATACCACACCCCAGTTTGACAGAACATAGTAAAGATAATATCTTCCGTCCGGGCCCAATGTAACGTCAGGCGCATAGAGATTTCCCTGCAAGTCGCCGTTGGCGGGATCATCCGATTTCTTATAGATCACTCCCTCGTATTTCCAATTGCCCAGATCGTTAATATCGCATGACCAGCAAACATAATCACCCATGCAGTACACATCACCGTTGAACTTGTCATGTGATCCGTAAACATACAGGCGCTTTCCGAACACATACGGTTCTCCGTCGGGAATATATTCCCACGACGGAAGATAAGGGTTGGTGATCTGTTTTAACACGTCCATAAGCTGTCTCCTTTAAGCAAACAGTTGAAGTAGCGGTCCCAGTCCGAACATAACGAACAACAAAAAGCACACTCCGATAATGAGCGGAACGCTCAACCATCCACGTCCGGGATGCTTTCTTGTGAACACTCCGATAAACTCATCGAAATTGTCCTCGTGTTTTGCGACAAACACAACACAGGGTATAGCGATCGCAGTACATACTATCGCCATTACAAGAGTTATCCCGATCATAACGTATATCATGTCACTATCTCTTGCGGCCTCGGCAGCGGCAACGAAATCAACCTCCGTCCCCAGAGCCTCTCTTGCCTTATCTGCGGCGATCAGCATCAGTAGGTTCATGGCATTGATGCCGATATGTATTATCATCGAAGGATAAACGCTTCCCGCAGCCTTATTCACAAGAGCGAATACAAAACCGAGTACGAACGTATAAAACGCCTGGTTGATGTTCATATGCATAATGGCAAAAAGCGCTGCCGATATGAATCCTGCGCGAAGCGGACCCGCTATTATTTCATAGCGTCTTGCAAAGACCGCTCTGAACAAAAACTCCTCGCAAAAAGGCCCGTAAAGCGAACCGAGTATCAGTAATCCCAAACTCGTTCCGCTCAGAAGCTGGTCCGACATCTGCACCATCGTGTTACTCACAAACAGTTGCGAGAGCGTATTAAGAAAAGATGCGATCGGCATTACCAGAAACGTCAGAAGGATACACATAAAAAACGTTCCGGTCTTTATCCGCCTAAAACCCAGATCTTCCCGAAATCCGAGCTTTTTGATCAGGATATAAATCATTGCAGGGACAAGTATCGTAAGTTCCGAGAAAACGAGAAGAACCTCAACCGGAGGCTCTATCCCCTTCTGTCCCAAAATTTCAACCGCGATCATCAGGAATACATGAACGGCTAACGATATCAAAAACAGCCATCCGAGCCCTCGCGATTCGCGTCTGTTATCGTCTTGCAGCAACTACTTCCACCTCTATGAGGACATCCTTCGGAAGTCTTGCAACCTCGACGCAGCTTCTTGCGGGATAGTCTTTTGTAAAGAATGTTGCATAGATTTCGTTGACCTTGGCAAAATCACCCATGTCCTTTATGAAAACGGATGTCTTGACAACATCGTCCAGTGTAAGGCCCGCTGCCTCAATGAGATTTTTTACGTTGGTAAGTGCCTGCTTTGCCTGGGCTTCTATCCCTTCGGGAATGTTACCGGTTGCGGGATCGATCGGGATCTGTCCCGATGCATATATGAATCCGCCGGCCTCCACAGCCTGAGAATACGGCCCTATCGCCGCGGGTGCCTTATCCGTTGATATTATCTTCTTGCTCATATTATCCTCCCTGAACGCTTATCATGCCCCCGCCTTGAACGATATGATCCACGGCGCAGGCTGTACATCTACGTTATGTCTGCTCGTTACCTTCGATACACTTACCTGGATGATCTCGGGATCAGACAGACAGAATTTCTTGCATTTTTCTATCATGGATGCGGCAACGACAAAATCAAGCGTGTACACCACGAATTCCATGTTCGGATTCAGCTTGAGAAGGCATTCGATCTCCTGTTCCATCGAAGCGCTCGCAACGAGCATCGTAACATCGGGGACCGGAAGACCTTTCATCGTTTCATCATCGATATGATCTATTATCGTAACATTATTGAGGCCGAACAGTTCGACGTTCTCTTCAAGTGCGCTCCTGTCGTTTCCGTTGTATTCGACCGCGATTATCGTTCCCTCACCGTTAAGTATCCCGGCTTCCACGACTATCGACTCCGCCGATATCGCGCATATATTCTTGCCTTCCTCGATCTGCATCTTCGACAGGATTATCGCGCGGATCTCGCTGCCCACGTACTTGACACTTCCCTTGGCAAGAGTCTTGTTGTCAATGCCGAATCTCATAGTGGCTCTTGCGTTTGGATTGAGGATGATCATTCCTGCGGACGCGTTTATGCCCCTGTCTATCATCTGACTGACGCTGTCTTCCTTAATGGGTCCCTTGGGTTCGCTTCCCTCATTGTATATGACCTTGCAGTCTCCGAGTCCGGCATTGTACATCCTGTAAAAAATATCGGGATGACCCGCCTCGGTGAATACGAGAACACACCTGTGTGCCTCGCACGTCGGGATCAGGTTTTTGTTCTTCCTTGTGATATCGAGTATCTTCACATGCTCCAGATCGATATCGGTATGATCGCTGAAATACTGAAGCCACGAAATGATATGCTTGTTGTTGAACAATGCGTTATCCATGATTTTCCCTCCTTACCTGGACGTTGGGACTCCGTCTGCTTCGCAGCCACCTCACGTCATCACCTGTTGCAACGATACAGAAGATCTTCCCATCTCTTGTCAACTTCCGCCTGGAACTGTTCGATCAGATCCTCATTACCCGGCTTGAACAGATGCGCAAATCTTCCCTGCTCGCGTAAAAAATCCTCTATCGGCAGTTTCTTCTTCGGCTCGTATGACAGTCTCCAGTTGCCGTGATCGACTTCAAACAGCGGCCAATAGCATGTATCTATCGCAAGGCGGCATATCTTCATCACTTCGCTCGTCTCGTATCTCCATCCTCTGGGACACGGTGCGAGCATGTTGAGGAATGCCGCTCCCTCCGTATAGATCGCTTTCTCCGATTTGACATGTATATCCTTAAAGTCGGTCGTAAATGTCGTCTGCGCAACGTACGGAACATGATGCTCCGCTATTATCGCGGACAGATCTTTTCTTGTCTGGACCTTTCCGTTACTTTCTTTGCCGACAGGTGTCGTAGTCGTGTCGGCAAACTGCGGTGTCGCCGAAGACCTCTGTATTCCGGTGTTCATATACGCACCGTTGTCGTAGCACACATATACCATGTCATGTCCGCGCTCCATGGCACCGGAAAGTGACTGGAAACCTATGTCGTACGTTCCTCCGTCTCCACCGAACGTTATGAACTTGAAGTTTGCGTCTTCGGGAAGGCGTCCCCTCTTCTTGAGCGCTCTGTATGCCGTCTCGGCGCCCGAAAGCGTCGCGCCCGCATTCTCGAACGCATTATGGATGTAGCTGTCCTCCCATGCGGTATACGGATACATGAACGACGATACCTCCAGGCATCCCGTTGCGTTTCCTATAACAGCGCGGTCACCTTCGTGAAGCGCACGAAGAACCGCTCTTATTCCGATCGTGGCCCCGCATCCTGCACACATTCTGTGTCCCGGTGCGAGCCTCTCGGGTTTGTTCATTACTTCCTTAAGATTATATCCTGACATCTGTCTTACCTCTTAAAGTGCAGCTTTCTCATCTTTGGTGCGAAGTCCTACATACCTGTACTGTACGGCCTCCCTGCCGTCTTCCGCGATGCTTTTCAGCTCGTCAAACACGCTCCTTGCGGTCGCGACCGTAAAATCACGTCCCGCCAGACCGTATACGAAGCTGACGGCTTCCGTATAGACCTTATATCTGTAAAGTGCGGCCGGAACTTCGCTTGAAAGCGGACCTCCGTTTCCGTTGTAGCTCTCGCATCTGTCCATGATCGCCACTGCCTTGCAGCCCTTAAGAGCCTGCGCTATCTCTTCGGCAGGGAAAGGTCTGAACACGCGAAGCTTTAACACTCCGACCTTTCTTCCTTCCTCTCGCATATCATCCACAGCCTGCTTCGCCGTTCCGGCGGCAGAGCCCATGATCAGCATTATGTAGTCGGCGTCTTCCGTCCTGTACTGCTCGAAGAAGTCAAATCCTCTCCCGAACCTATCCTTAAACTTTGCCGCGATCTCCTTAATGACCTCTTTGCTCCTTACCATGGCCTGTTCCTGATTGTACTTGGCTTCCATGGAGTAAGCGGATATTGCATAAGGGCCTACCGCAACGGGCTTATCGGGATTAAGAAGGAACTCCTCCGGATGATATTCACCGACAAACTCCTTAACATCGGCATCGTCTTCAAGAAGTATATTCTCAACGGCATGACTCGTTATGAACCCGTCCTGACATACCATGACCGGAAGATGCACTCTCGTATCCTCCGCGATCGGAAATGCCTGGATGAAATTATCGTAAGCCTCCTGATTGTTCTCGGCATATATCTGTATCCATCCGGTATCCCTCGCTCCCATTCCGTCCGAATGATCGCAGTTGATGTTGATGGGCCCCGAGAGCGTTCTGTTGACAAGAGCGAGAACGCACGGCAGACGGTTTGATGCGGCAACGAGAAGTTCTTCCCACATAAATGCAAGACCGCACGATGAAGTCGCAGTCATACTCCTTGCTCCGGCAGCCTCCGCTCCGACGGTCGCGCTCATCGAAGAATGCTCGGATTCAACGGGTATGAATTCCGTATCCATTTCCCCGTTCGCGATATATGTTGATACCATCTGCGGTATCTCTGTTGAAGGTGTTATGGGAAATGCAGGCATTACATCAGGATTCACCTGACGGATCGCATATGCCACTGCTTCGTTTCCCGACATACGGTCTTTCCTGGACATATAAACCTCCTAATCCATTGTGATCGCACCGAAAGGGCATGCTTTTTCGCATATCCCGCATCCCTTACAGTGGTCCATATCAAAGTCATCGCGCCTTCCATCCTTCACGGGAATGCATCCGTCAGGACAGACCGGTGCGCAGAGAAGACACTGTTTGCACTTGTCCTTATCAAATACCGGCGTGGCGGTTCTCCACTGACCGGTCATGAACTGCTTTGATGTTCCTCCGGCGAAAATCATGAGACCTTCCGTAAGGTCTTCGCACGGGGACTGTTCATTTATATTGCTGATGTCTGTACGCATATGAATTCCTTTCTAACCAAGCTGGCCCTTTAATGCTTCGAATGTCTCCGTCAGGGCCTTCATGTTTCCTTCGATGACTTCCGGCTTCTTTGCGAATTTGTGCTCATACGATGCCCTCATCTCCCTGATGAACGACTCCTTATCCATAACTTTTGACACCGCAACGGCAGCCGCCAGCATAGGAGAATTGGGGAAATATTTCCCGAGTGATTCTATCGATATTTTTCTGGCATCGACCGTATACACCCTTCCTTCGTATCCTCCAAGAAACGGTTTGATATCATCGGGTGACTTGTCCGTATTGACTATGATCGCGCCGTCTTCCTTAAGACCGGCCGTAACATCCACCGCTTCAAGAAGAGTCTCGTCAACAACCACAACGAGATCCGGATCGTATATATTGGAATGTACCCGGATCTCTTTATCGCTTATTCTGTTATATGCCGTTATCGGTGCACCCATTCTCTCGGGTCCGTATTCCGGAAAACCCTGTACGTAGGCGCCTGTTTTAAAGCACACATCGGCGAGGAGAAGAGCTGCAGTCTTGGCGCCCTGTCCGCCCCTTCCGTGCCATCTTATCTCTGTTTCCTTACTCATCATCTATCCTTTCAGATCATAGTGATAATGTGACGCATTCAAATATAATACCATAATCCCAGGTTAAAATACAGACACTTTATATACTGTCGATATCAAATCCCACAGTCTGACTCACTCCGGTAAAATCCGTGATCGAAAGCGTTGCATGTCCTATTCCTGTAGACCTTATGTACACTCCGCCCATTCCTCCGGAAAGCGATACAACAGTGGGACCAATGATCTCTATAGGACCCTGGACCTTGAAGCTCACCGGATCGTTGCAGAAGTTTAACAGCCTTCTGTTCTCATCTACGGCACGCAGGCGTACGAGCGCCACATCATATGTCCTTCCCTCGTGAAGTACGGTAGTATTGGGGGTTGCTTCAAGATGCACTCTTGAGAATGGTTGTATTACGATCTCGCGTACGACATCCTCTCCCTTTATGGCTTCGAACTTGTATGAGCTGACCTTTCCGCCCCAGTTTCCTATGTATTTGTTATACAGATTTACCGCATCGCTTTTTTTCATGTGGTACTTCGCAGCTATAAGAGCAGCTTTGGCCATAAACTTTACGCTCATACGGTACATACCGTTTCTGGCTACTTCATTGAGAAGGTCCTTGATCTCTTTTGCTTTCTTCTCCGGCATACCTTCGTGTGTAACGAGAGCATCCCCGACATAATCGTCTATACGGATAGGACCGTGAAGAAGAGCCGGGAACCCGGAATCGGCGTTCGTATACTCCCTGATGAGTTCGTCGTTCCTGTACATCCTTACCTTCTCGGCATTCGTGATGATATACACGTCTCCCGTGTTTCCGCCCGGATGTTCTCCGATGTTCATCGCAGATGACACTGTCAGTACCGGTCTTACTTCCTGCTGTGCCCTGTATACGTGTGCCGCAAGCTTGGGATTTCTGAATATGTCGCACACTCCGTGATAACATATCCTGTCCCCGCTTCCGAAGTCCTTATGCGTGTTGTAGTCAAACATGCACCATCCGAACGATCCCGTGATGTCATCGGCCTTTGCGACGTCATTCAGCACTCTCGCGTGGCGGAGCATATGCTCTGTCCTGTGATCCTCGCAGTCAAACGCCTTTGTCGGGAACATATGACCGTTGTATTCGGTCACAAGATAGGGCTTGCCGATATCAGGTGTTACCGACGATTTCCTCTCTGCTCCGGCATTATTTCCGCAGTGCGAAAAATCATTGTATGTAAACACATCCTCCTGGAAGTCACCCTTTTTATAGCAGCGAACCCCTCCGGTCTGTCTTGACGGATCCTCGACATGAGCCATGGCATTCGTGCGGGCATAGAATTCCTCGTCATCCGTCGACTCGTTTATCCTGACACCCCAAAGTATTATCGAAGGATGATTGATGTTTTGGCGGATCATGTCCCTAACGTTGTCGACCGCCTTATCCTTCCACTCGTCGTCGCCGATATGCTGCCATCCGGGTATCTCAGTGAACACCATAAGACCTGTCTCATCGCACTTGTCGAGAAAACTCTGCGCCTGCGGATAGTGTGAAGTTCTGACCGCATTGACCCCGAGCTTGTCTTTGAGGATCACCGCATCAAGTTCCTGCATCGAATCGGGCATGGCATATCCGACATATGCATATGACTGATGACGGTTAAGACCTCTGATCTTGAGTCTTCGCCCGTTTATGAAGAATCCGTTCGGTTTGAACACGGCCTTTCTGAACCCAAACGTATCCGTGTGTCTGTCGACTATTACACCCTGTGCATTGATAAGTTCTATCTTCTGCTCATAAAGTGCAGGATTATCGGGATCCCAAAGTTCAACGTCGTCGGCACGAAGTATCGTCTCCGTATAACCGTTCACCGTTTCCGTTTCGGATGATCTTGTAAATGCTTCCTCACCCTTTTTGCGGATGTAAGTCACCATCCTGTATCCGTCCGTTGCCCCCTCGGTATAAACCTTCGTTACAACGGCACCCTTTTTGCAAAAAAGCTTTCCGTCCTGCTCATATCTGTCGGTCAGCTTTGTGTCTATCGCTGTCCGCGAAATGTAGGAAGGTGATTTTACCTCCAGGTAAACGTCCCTGTATATCCCTCCGTAGGTCATGTAATCGATCGCAAAACCGAAAGGCGGCTGATTGAGCGTCTCACGGCTGTCAACACGAACGGCTATCACATTGTCGTTGCCGTAATCGAGATATTTGCTTATATCTACGGTAAATGCCGTATAGCCGCACGTATGCGTTGAGGCCTTTTTGCCGTTTATATAGACCTGCGCCTCATGCGCCACCCCTTCGAATGTGAGCAGAACGACCATGTCCTTCCAGTCCTTCTGAGCCGTAAAATGCCTTCTGTAGCAGCTGACTGTCTGATAAATGCTCTCATCAAAGTAATGCAGCGGCATCTGTCTGACCGAATGCGGAATGATGACATCCTCCATCAACGATTCATCGTATCTCGGATCGGTCATATCCTCCGTAAACTCGTCGTCAAACTTCCAGTTGCGGTCGATGTATATAACGTTTTCTTTCATAGTCGGACCTCCGGCAAACATATTGTATTGCGCTGGATAAAATATACGTTTATATTAATATAGTATTGTCAAAATCACAAGAAACGTGAATCGAACGGAGAAGGAAAATGAATCTTGAAAAACTGTTTAACAGCGAGCTTTTTTGCGATGTATACGGGAACGATCCCGATATGCTTTCTTATCACAGGAAACGTATAACAAATGCGGTCTCGGGCTACGAAGAGCACTTCGGAAGCTCGGATGAAGCTCATGTGTTTTCGGCCGCAGGACGCAGCGAGATAGGCGGCAACCATACCGACCACCAGCGCGGGCAGGTACTCGCCGCATCGCTTAATATCGATTCACTTGCGATCGCAGGTGCCGTTTCAGAAAACGTGATAACGCTTTATTCCGAAGGATATGACACGTTCACCGTGGACCTTGCCGGGCTCGATCCCTTATCTTCCGAAACCGGATCGACTGCCTCCCTCATAAGAGGCGTTGCTGCGGGATTTGCCAAAAAAGGCTACCGGATCGGCGGATTCAACGCTTATGTAACAAGCGATGTTCTCGGAGGCTCGGGACTTTCCAGTTCGGCTTCGTTCGAGTCCCTGATCGGGGTTATCCTCTCGGGACTTTATAACAACGATAAAGTTTCGACCGTTGATATAGCCAAGATAGGGCAGTTCGCCGAAAATCACTACATGGACAAACCGTGCGGCCTGATGGACCAAATGGCCTGCAGCGTCGGTGGATTCGTTCATATCGACTTCGCAAAAACGGGCGACGGCGATCCGCTCTTTGACGATACTTATCCGAAAATCGAGCGTATCGACCTCGATCCGTCGGATTACGGTTATTCGCTCGTTATAACCGATACGAAAGCAAGTCATGCCGATCTTACCGACGAGTACGCATCGATCCCAGCAGAAATGAAAGCCGTGGCTGCCTTCTTCGATAAGGAGGTGCTCACGGAGGTTTCGGAAGAGGAATTTATTAAACATATCCCCGAGATCAGAAAACAGACCGGCGACAGGGCCGTCATACGCGCCATGCACTTCTTCGGCGAAAACAAACGCGTTATTGTCGAGTCTGAAGCACTCGTCGAAAAGGATTTTGAAAAATTCCTCAAAAACTTCGCTGCTTCGGCAAAATCTTCCTTCGAATACCTTCAGAACATATACAGCGTTAAAGATCCGAGTCAGCAGGGTGTTGCACTTGCACTTGCGGTAAGCGAAGTGTTCCTCAGCTCTCCTTTAAAAGGTGTGGCCAGGGTACACGGCGGAGGATTCGCCGGTACGATCCAGACATTTGTAAAGACCGAATTCGCGGACGAATACATCGCTTCGATGAACGATATACTTGGCGAAGGTGCAGCGCAAAAGTACACGATCAGGAAATACGGCTGCATCCGACTGATGTGACCGTAGGAGGAGATTAATAATGAGCGATCGCAATATCTCTGATCTTATAAATGAACTTGTCATTTACGGGAAGAAGCACGATCTGATCCCGGAAGATGATGCAATACTGTGTACAAACAGACTTCTTGAACTGTTTGAGGAGACGGCTTTCGAACCTTCGGACATTAAGAGCGATGAGCGCCCTCTTCATCTCATACTCGAAGACATGATGCAAAAGGCGCTTGATAATGGGATCTTAAAGAGCGACTCCGTCGCATCACGTGACCTTTTTGACACGAAGATAATGGGGCTGATAACACCTCCGTCTTCCTTTGTCAGAGCTGAATTTGCCGACAGGTACAAAAAGTCCCCGAAAGAGGCGACCGACCGGTACTACGCGTTTTCGATCGCTACCAATTACATCCGGAAAGACCGTATAGCCAAAGATATAAAATGGGAATCTCCCACTTCATACGGAACACTCGACATTACGATCAATCTGGCAAAGCCGGAGAAGGATCCGAGGGATATAGCAAATGCACTTTCGGCTCCCAAGTCCGGATACCCGCTGTGTCTTCTGTGCCGCGAGAATGAGGGCTATGCCGGGACTCTTACTCACCCCGCAAGGCAGAACCACAGGATCATTCCGATAAAGCTTTGCGGACAGCCCTACTATCTGCAGTACAGTCCTTACGTTTACTATAACGAGCACTGCATTGTTTTTAACGAGAAGCACACTCCGATGAAGATCGATGAAGATGCCTTTGCGAAACTTCTCGACTTTATCCAGGCTTTTCCGCATTATACGATCGGTTCGAACGCGGATCTTCCGATCGTGGGCGGATCGATACTCACCCACGACCACTTCCAGGGCGGATGCTATGAGTTTCCTATGGTAAGAGCCTGTTACACCGAAGAATTCAAACTGAAAGATTACGAAGACATACAGGCAGGTCTTATAAACTGGCCGCTTACGACGATAAGACTACGTACAAAGAACATGGCGCTCCTCGTCAGAGCCTGCACCGAAATACTTGCAAAATGGAGAGAATACTCCGATGAAGACTCATTCGTTTTTGCATACACTTATGAGGACGGGAAAAAGGTTCCCCATAACACGATCACTCCGATCGCCAGAATGAGAGGCGACCTTTATGAGATGGACCTGGTGCTCAGGAACAACATCACAACCGACGAACATCCTCTCGGTGTGTACCATCCTCACAGCGAGTACCATCATATCAAGAAAGAGAACATCGGACTTATCGAGGTCATGGGGATGGCGATCCTTCCGGCAAGGCTCAAGCGGGAACTTGCCGATATCAAAGCGATCGTCAAAGCAGCTCTTAAGGGATTTTCCGGTGACGGCGAAGCCGTCCGGGATATATGCGATAAAGTTCGCGCCGATGAGCACCTGCGTGTCCACGAAGAATGGCTCTGCAAAATACTTACGGCCGGGATCGGGGATCTTCGGGTAAAGAACGAGACCGATGAGAGTGCCGTTGAGGAATTCCTGAGGCGCGAAGTCGGGATCGTATTCTCGCATGTACTTGAAAACGCCGGAGTCTATAAGCAGACACCCGAAGGGGTTGCGCTCTTCATGCGTTTTATTAAACAGTTTGTATAACAATGACCAACACGGACAGATAAATGGAACAGTTGAGTTTATTCTCGGATTCTCCGTCACAATATAAACAGGCACCTCTTGCGAGCAGGATGCGTCCCGAGACTCTTGATGAGTACGTAGGGCAGCAGCATCTTGTCGGACCGGGCATGCTGCTTCGTCAGCTGATCGAAAAAGACCAGATATCCTCAATGATATTCTGGGGACCTCCGGGCGTCGGAAAGACAACTCTGGCCCGGATAATCGCCAACCACGCGAAGGCTCATTTCGTTGAATTCTCGGCTGTCACGAGCGGGATCAAGGATGTTAAGGAAGTCATGAAAGAAGCCGAAGACAGCAGACGCCTCGGTATCAGGACTCTCCTTTTTACGGACGAGATACACCGCTTCAATAAAGCACAGCAGGATGCGTTTCTGCCTTATGTCGAAAAAGGGAGCATCGTTCTTGTCGGAGCAACAACGGAGAACCCCTCGTTCGAGATCAATTCGGCTCTTCTGTCACGCTGTAAGGTGTTCATTTTAAAAGCTCTTACGGAAGATGACCTTTTCAGGCTACTGAAAACAGCACTTACTTCCGAGAAGGGCCTCGGAAACTCGAAGATCGCGATAACGGATGACGAGCTCCGTTCGATAGCGACATTTTCAAACGGAGATGCAAGGACTGCGCTCAATACGCTTGAAATGGCCGTGAACAACGGTACTCTCGATCGCGATGGCGTCATCACCGTGACCGTGGAGACGATCGCGCAGTGTATGGACCGAAGATCACTTCTGTATGACAGGAACGGCGAAGAGCATTACAATCTCATTTCAGCCCTTCACAAATCGATGCGCAATTCCGATCCCGATGCGGCAGTCTACTGGATGTGCCGTATGATCGACGGCGGTGAGGACCCTCTTTATATAGCAAGGCGCATGGTCAGATTTGCTAGTGAGGATGTGGGACTGGCCGATTCGAATGCATTAAACGTAGCCGTGAACGCATATCAGGCATGTCATTTTCTCGGTCTTCCCGAATGCAATGTTCACCTGGCGCACGCCGCCGTTTACCTTTCGATGGCTCCGAAATCGAATGCTCTTGAAGTGGCATGTATCGAGGCGGCAAGGGACATAAGCGAATCACCCGCCGAGCCGGTGCCTCTCCATATCAGAAATGCCCCGACGGACCTGATGAAAAATGCAGGATACGGAAAAGGGTATATCTATGCCCACGATACCGAAGAAAAGATAACGAAAATGCAGTGTCTGCCGGATTCTCTTAAAGACCGCACATACTACAACCCCGGAGTTCAGGGAGATGAGGCCGCGGTCAAAGAGCGGCTTGATCAGATACGCAAATGGCGCTCCGAAGATGAGTAGAATATATGACAAGAGCTTTGACTCTCTTTCCCGTAATCTGTGAAAGGGCCTTCCCGTAATACTCAAGCTGGGCCCTGTAACGTTTTATAAGCATTTCTTCGCCGGTCACACGGTCGGTCTTGTAGTCAACGACGGTTATTCCGTCATCCTCCGTAAAATAAGCATCAATGATACCCTGAACAAGGACCGTTTCCCCGTCCTGAGGAATTCCAATGACAAACGGCTGCTCGCGAAAGAGCCTTCCGGCAGATCTGGCGCTTCTCATACGCTTTGCAAGTTCGCTGTTTAAAAAGAACGCGACATCGTCAGGCCTTATGGCGTCCGTCTGCTCCTTATCCATCCGGTGCATTTGCCTCATACTGTCGGCAAATTCCGTAACATCCTGTGACGTCACGGTGTCTTTATCCGCCGGATAATCCCATAATTCCATGATACGGTGGAACGCGGTTCCGTAGAAAGTTCCTCCGGTTGCCGTTTCACCTTCTTTTCTCATAAACTTCGGGATATAAGTCTCGGGCTGTGTCTCAGCGAAGAGAGTCTGTCCTTCGGGTACAAGTTCCGCGCCCCTTGCGATCTCCTCTTCAATGGCTCTGTGCTTTAGTTCCGATACAGACAGCTTTGCGACAATATCGGGATTGATCTCATACGGGTAGGTAAAGAGCGCACGCGTCATGTATTCCGGGATATCCTTATCCTCTTCGGTTTCGCCTTCGCCGTATTTTCTTACCGTCTTTAGAAGGTCATCCGCGAATGACTCCCTTTCCATCTTATCCTCGAATCGCGATATGACAAGGTCAGCCTCCGTTACGTAGGAAATGTCGATATCGTCAAATCCTCCCCCATCTTTTGCGGCGGCTTTTAGCATATCCAGATACGAGGAGCTTTCTTCTATATCACGGGCGGGATTTGCAAAACCGTCCTCTTTGTCGCATGCGACCATGATCAGTTTTTCCCTGGCTCTCGTCATTGCCACGTACAGTACGCGCATCTCCTCGGCAATACCCTCGCGACGGTTTTGAAGGCTTACTATCATCTTCGGAAGCGTCGGAACAACAAGACGCTTTTCCGGGTCGGTATGATCACAGCCGAATCCTCCGGTAACGTTCCATATGAGCCTTCCGGACTCATCCGAACTGTTCCGTCTCTTCTCCAGCCCCGCAAGAAAGCATACCGGAAATTCCAGACCCTTGCTCGCATGCATGGTCATTATCCTGACCACATCATCGTTCTCACCGACTATGCCGGCCTCTCCGTCATCGATCTCATATTTGCGGATCTGATCCATATACCTGACAAACTGATAGAGGCCCTTGAAGCTCGTCTTGCCATAGTCCTCGGCTTTACTCAGGAGCATGTTCAGATTTGCCATACGCTGTGCGGGATTGCTCATGCATCTGACGTAATCGCCGTATTCGTTATCGATAAAATCGGAAATGAGCGCATGAACCGGCATGTAGGTTGACATAACTTTGTACTTCTCGAGAAGGCTCAGCAGCGCATCACATTTTCTCCGAAGATCCTCCGATATCCCCTCGGCATCCCTGATCCTGTCATACAGGCACTTTTTCGACCCGGAAGCCGCGGTTATCTCGGCCAGTTCCCTGTCCGAAAAACCCCCGACGGGACATCTGGCCACCGTTGCGAGCGGTATATCACACAGACTGTTATCAACGGCTGACAGGAAATCAAGTACCGTTTTGACCTCCCTTGTTCCGAAGTATCCTTCCCGTCCGGTAACGGCCAGGGGAATATCATATGCCGCAAACACTTTGCGAAATACCGGTTCAAACTTTTTGACCGACCTGACAAGTATCGTAAAATCCCCGTATGAGGCGCTTCTTACGGTCTTTGACGCTTTATCGTATATCCTGTATCCCGAGGCGATCATGGATGATATGCGGTTCGCTATGACGTTTGCCTCGAACTCCTCGCCGGTAAGTTCATCTTTTATCCCGATAATAAGCTCGGCTCTGTAATCATCGCCGTCACAGGGGAGCTCTTCTTTATAGCAGGTTGCGCTGCATTTAAGCGCGGCATCATCGTCATATTCTATCCCGCCGAGATCTTTCTTCATGATCTTAGCAAACACCTCGTTTACGGCATCCACTACCTCCGCCCGGGAACGGAAATTATCGTTTAAAAGTATCCGCCTGTTGCCTGCTCCTTCGGTATCCTCGTATGTATCGTATTTTTCCAGGAATATGTCGGGTCGGGCCTGGCGGAACCGGTAAATGCTCTGTTTTACGTCACCGACCTGGAAGACGTTTCCGGGATCGTGCCTGCATATGAGTCTTACGAGCATTTCCTGGGTCATATTGCTGTCCTGATACTCGTCAACGTATATCTCCTCGAAATGCTCGCGGTAAAGAGCCGCTATCTCTTTGTTTTCGAGGATCTTTATCGCCATGTGCTCCATGTCGGAAAAGTCTATAACGTTCCCGTCCTGCTTTATCGCATCATATGTCCTGCCAAATTCCAGAACGAGATCCGCGAGGGCGCAAAGTTCCGTCTGTGAAGCGCATACGTGACGGTAAGCGGTCTCAAGGTCAAAGCAGAGCATATCTGAAAGCTTCGATATTCCGGACTTGACGTCATCCCGCAGTTTTTTAACCGCATTCTTTGCCGCAACACCGTCTTCATCAAGGTTTTTGTCGCTTATCCTGCCAAATGCCGGTGCGTTTACCGCGGCAAGCGCGCCTCTGACACAGTCGTAGAAAGATGTATCCCCGATGGGTTTTTGAGTCCTTATCTCTTCAAGAGTGGTAGCATATGCCTCTACGGCGGCGCGGTACGGCTCCAGTCCATCGTTGCCGTCTATAAGGTCTACCGCCTCTTTTGCCTTGCGTGAAAGCCTTTCAAGTTCACTTCCGAGAAATCTCTCAAAATCAGCGATAAGCGTTGACTTGGCAAATTCGTCAAAAGATCCGTATCCGTAACCGGCACAGCAATCCCTTATGAACTTTTCGGGGTCGGGATTGGCCATTATGAACCTGTGTATCGGGATAATCAGATCGGCGATCATCGTATCGTTTCTGGAACCCGAAAAGCACTCCGTAGCCCTTATAAATGCCGGATCCGCTTTCAGGTACGCATCTTCAAGACACTTATCCAGAGCGTCCCGCATCATCAGGAGACATTCGTTCTGATCTGCGACCCTGAAGTTGGGATCGATCGACAGTTCCTCAAAGTGATCCGTTATAACGCTCTTACAGAACCCGTGTATCGTCGTTATCATCGCGTTATGAACGAGAATGCTCTGCCGCTCGAGATTTGAAAGGGTCGCTTCATCCGCACCGGGATCCTTCCTCATATCATCTATCCGTTCGTCGATCGCTCCCCTTATCCTGTCTCGCATTTCGGCCGCGGCGGCATTGGTAAAGGTCATAACGAGCAGACGGTCCACATCTGTGGGATTGTCGGGATCCGTTATACGTCCTATGATCCTCTCGACGAGCACACTCGTCTTACCGCTTCCGGCTGCCGCGGAAACGAGGACATTGGCATCTTTTATATCTATGGCAAGTTGTTGTTCGTCCGTGAATCTATTCATTTTCACCTTTCATGAGGGCGATCCAATCGTCATTTGACATTTTAACCTTCTCTTTGGCACCCCCGGTACCGTTTTCGTCATCTTCGGTTGCTACAACAGCGGTTTTTCTCCTGCTTTGGCAGATCGCATCAAACGGGCAGTAACTGCAGTCGGGTCCCGTAAAGCGCTGTTTGCCGTCAGGCTCGGGGATCGCAATGTTTCCGCCGAGTATCTCGCGTCCCATTTTGCTTATACATCTGCTGACATGTTCCGAAAGAACCTCAAAATCCTCACCGGTAACAGTCTGCCTGGAGCTTTTGAGTTCACCCTTCGAACCGACAGATACACCGAGAACGTCCGAACCGTCAGCAAGGTCGCGGTCCATCAGCTTAAGCACGCCCAAATCGCTGTTGACAAGCCCGCTCAGGCGGAGCTTCTTCATTATGAGCCTGTGGATATCTTCCTCGGTAAGCTCTTCTTTGGCATCTATCAGAGGATCGTCCATCTGATAGTAGAGCACTCCGGCAGGGATGATCTTTGTACCGTTATCCCCTGAAGAAAGACGCTCGCTCTCCATAACGGCGTTCAGATATACAAGAAGCTGCAACTGTCTTCCTTCATAGACGGCCGCAAGGTCCATTTCATGGTGTGATGACTTGTAATCGATCACCCTTATGTATATCCCGTCGTCCGTCTCGCATGTGTCGACTCTGTCTATCCTTCCGCGAAGCCTTATCATCTCATCATCCGACAGTTTCATGGAAAGTGATTTTTTGCTGTCCATACTGTCGAAATCGACTTCAAAATACTTGGGGGTAAAATCACCGCGCCTGATCTGAGAGCTTACGATATCGGCACTTTTCTTCATGATCCTTCGGATACGATGCTCCATATATGCGTATCTTGCAGATGTGGCAAGCTTTGTATCCCTGTATCGCTCAATCACCTTGGAAACGGCCTCGTCCATAAGACTGTCTCTCTCTTCATCAGGAAGATGCACCCAGTTTTTGCCCCGTTCCTGCATCATAAGCGAATATTCTTTCATCGAATCATGGAATATCGTTCCGATATCCCTCGCCTCGAATGAAAATACCTCTCGGTCGCGAAGTGACAGTCCGTACTCAAGAAAATACCTGTATGCGCAGTTGGCGTATGCTTCAAGCCTTGTGATGCTTGCAACGAGTGATTTACCGTAAATAGCACGCGCAAGTGCCTCCCCGATCGTATCTTCCGCCCTGTCGGCTCCGGCGATCAGCTCCTTTTTGACCATATTAAGGATCCTCTGCCTGTATCGATCCGAAGAAAGGAAATACTTCATGAGTCCTTTGACCCTGTTTGCGGCCTCACGTGTCAGCTGGCCGGTCATGGCCGGATAGATCATATCGGAAAGCGCCTCAAACGCTTCCTCCTCATCGCTGTAATATGACGGAAGCGCTCTTCTGCGCTCAATCTTTGTTCCGGGGTGCTCGCTCAGAGCTTTCTTTACGATATGTGACGGGAGAAGTGATCTGCCGCTTGCGGATGTGCATGAATACGACAAATACAGATGCTCTGTCGGCTTGCTCTGTGCCATATAGATATAGAGCTGCTGTGTATATATGTCCTCCCGGGCCGAAGGTGCAAGGACAAGCGTTTCATCCGCCCTTTTCATAAATTCGCGCTCGTTCTCGTTTATGATCCCGCCGGACGATGCGGTGCTCGGGATCACGCCGTCGTTGGCTCCTACGATAAAAAGCGCCTTTATATTGTCAAACCGGCTTCTTGTAAGGTCCCCGACCTGAACATAGTCCATTCCGGTTGGAATGATACCTATCCTGATCCCGGAAAGTCCCGAATCAAGCAGATCTCCGAATCCTCTGATATCCGTTGTCTCGTCGGGGATGAGCGTGCACAGTTCGTCAAGAATGTTCATTATCTGAACGTAGATCTTTCCGTACTGCTCCGAAAGCTTTCTGTTTCCGCTCTCTTCAAATCTTCGGGAGGCCTCCCCGAGCTTTTCCTCAACTCCGTCGGACTCGATGAGGCGATAAAGCGCGGTGCAAAACTGCCTGACGGAAAATCGCGAGTTCACATTTACCTCATCGGAAAGCTCTCCGGTAAACAGGTCACACTTTTTAACAAACCTCTCCCGTGTCCCGTTGATCCCGAGAAGTTCATCCGCACCGACGCTCTTTGTATGGGTGTCAAATCTCGCATGCCACTTTGCACGTCCTTTTATGCCCGTAGCCATGCAGTAGTTTTCCAGTATGTTTATCTCCTCGTCGGTACATTCGGTCAGCCCCGACTTGAGGAACCTGAAGATCGCATTCTGGCTGTAATTGTCACAGATCACATCGAGAAATGACCTTATATACTCTATGAACGGATTCAGAAGGATCGGTTCCGTCCTGTCAATAAAGAACGGGATATCGTGTCTTCCGAACTCCCTCTCGATCGTATGACGGTAACTTTCCATGTCGCCGGTCAGTATCGCGATATCTCTGTACCTGTATCCGCTGTCTCTGACAAGATCCTCCACCCCGGTAACGATCATACGTATCTCTTCCAACGGATCCCGTCCCGCGAGCACGTGAACAGCTGCTTGTACGTGGGTGTTATTTAATTTTGGGTTTTTTGAGGGGTCTGCGTATACAATCTGCCCTTTTGAGATACATGTGTTACTTATTGCGGTTTTATCAGCTTTATATGGGTCGGCTATAATCACATGACGCTCATCCGCCATACGTCCCAACTGGTTCATGGTGTTTTTGGAGAGATAAAATAACTCATGTTCTCTTAATCGAAGATCTTTGTTGTTTTCTTGTATACAATCTTCAAGAAGCAGCGCAACATGGATATCCAGAGCGTATTCCATGAGTACGCCGATCAGTTTGTTCTGTACGGGCGTGAATCCGGTGAACCCGTCAAATACTATCACGCTGTTCTTTATCGTATCCGAATGCGGCACAAGGGAACTTACCGCATCAAGCGTCTCCTCGACCGTCGTATATCGATCCTTCGTATATTCCCTGAATCTCTCATAGATAAAAGCTATGTCGGCCAGTTTTTTCGAAAGAAGTCCTCTCCCTGCCGCTTTGGCTGTTTCAGACAGGGCAGCCGCCTTGTCGACCGATATGCCGTACTGCATGAATTCCGAAATAACGGATTTGATCCTGTCGGTGTATCCCGGCTTTTCCAGATTGTCGCCGAAGACCGAAAGCTCCTTCTTGTGTTTTTCCGCGAGCATTCCGATCAAAAGACTCTTTCCCATCTCGTCAAGCGTAGTGATGTCGGCCGAGAACGATCCGACCTCGTCGCCGATACGATGGGCGAGTCTTGTAAACGACAATACATCGATATTTAGTATTCCTTTGTTTGGGGATTCTGAGACGAGTTCCTGCTGGGTAGACAGGCCGAACTGCTCCGGTACCACCATAAGATACTGTCTTTGCGGGTTCCTTTCGGCCTCTTCCAGTATGTATTTGATCAACCGGCGGCTTTTATCGCTTGCGGCTCCGCCGAGCCAGAACTTGAGCGGCATGATTTTTCCTGTTCAATCGTGAGTATGTGTTGTCAAGGCAACGTTGGCGTGATATACTACGTGATGTTACATAGGCTGGGGGTGACCGAAAACGGTCTGAGATCACACCCTTTAAACTTGATTCGGTTGATACCGACGTAAGGAAGCGAGGTTAATTATGAAACAATCCTTTTCCGTTAAAGGATTGGCAGTATGCGGCGTTTGTATCGCGCTCGCATTTGTCTTATCCTTTATCAAACTCTTTTCTGCCCCTCTCGGGGGATCAGTAACCCTGTGCAGTATGTTTTTTATATGCGTGATCGGATATTTCTACGGATGGAAATATTCACTGACCGCCGGGCTCGCATACGGACTGCTTCAATTTGTGCAAAAACCCGAGATACTTTCACTTATCCAGGTGTTCATAGATTATATCCTGGCATTTACGGCCCTTGGGCTGTCCGGCTTCTTTAAAAACAGAAAAGGCGGATTATATCTGGGGTATATCGTGGGCGTGACCGGAAGATACGTATTTGCTACTCTGTCTGGCTACGCATTCTATTCCGAATACGCTCCCGAGGGATGGAATCCCCTCATATACAGCGCATGTTACAACGGAGCCTACATCTACATCGAGGCTGCCATTACGCTCGTCATTCTGCTTGTTCCGGCCGTAAAACACGCTGTTGACCGCGTAAAACAGAACACCGTTATATGTTAAACAGCATATCCCCGTACTGAGGGAACGGCCACATATCGCGGGCTGTGAGCATCTCCATCGCGTCACATGTCGCGCGAAGCTCGTTCATGGCAGGAATAACGATATCCCTGTAGTAAGTTCCGCGATCAAGATCGTCCTTATAATCGGTCTTTGCGATAAGGGTCTCAAGACGGACAAGCTCCGTCAGAGCCTTATCGCACAGGCCTGACAGGGAGACGGCCGTCTCTTCTTCCATGTTATGGCTTATCTTGGCACTGATCTTCTCCGATGCCGCCAATTTTCCGTTAAGAACTTCAAACAGCTGCCCCACATAACGGCTTACCGCCGGCAGTATTTCTTTTCTGGTCATATCGATCATCGTATGAGCTTCGATGTTGATGATCTTGTTGTATGTATCGAGAAGGATCGAATAGCGGCTTCGCATCTCAGTCTCGGTATATATGTTATGGCTCGTGAACAGCTTGATATTCTTCTCCATCAAAAACGCGGGAAGCGCATCGACCGTAGTACGAAGGTTCGCAAGTCCGCGGCGCTTCGCCTCTTCTTCCCATACTTCCGAATAGCCGTCACCGTTAAAGAGTATCCGTTTGTGCTCTTTGATCGTTCTCTTGATCAGTTCGTCAAGAGCCTTGTTAAAGTCGTCTTTTCCCGCTTTTTCGAGTTCGTCCGCAAACTGTCCGAGTTCTTCGGCCATTATGGTATTGATAACGGTATTGGCTCCGGCTATAGACTGGGAACTTCCGACCGATCTGTACTCGAACTTGTTTCCTGTAAAGGCGAACGGCGAAGTCCTGTTCCTGTCCGTCGAATCCTTGGGGATCGCCGGTAGTACGCTGACTCCGATCTCCATCCTACCGGCTCCCGAAGCGTCATATGACGTTCCTTTCTCGATACAGTCAAGAACTTCTGCAAGATCATCACCGACAAACACCGAAACGATCGCGGGCGGAGCTTCAGCAGCGCCGAGACGGTGATCGTTTCCCGCCGACGCAACGCAAACCCTCATCATCTCCTGATATTCATCGATACCCTTGATCATGGCAGCCAGAAACAGCAGGAACTGCGCATTCTCATAAGGTGATTTTCCGGGCTCGAGGAGATTGACTCCCGTATCCGTGGAGATCGACCAGTTGTTGTGCTTACCGCTTCCGTTAACACCCGCAAACGGCTTCTCATGCAGAAGGCACACCAGTCCGTGCTTTCTGGCAACGTTTTTCATTATCTCCATCATAACCTGGTTCTGGTCTGTCGCCAGGTTTGTTGTCGTGAATATCGGCGCAAGCTCGTGCTGTGCGGGCGCGGCCTCGTTATGCTCGGTTCTTGCATATACGCCGAGTTTCCACAACTCCTCGTTGAGTTCCTTCATGAATGCGGAGATTCTGGGCTTTATAGCTCCGAAATAATGATCATCCATCTCCTGACCTTTTGGTGCGGGTGCTCCGAAAAGCGTCCTGCCGCAGAAGATCAGGTCCTTACGCTGATCGTAGAGCTTGCGGTCCACGAGGAAGTACTCCTGTTCCGCACCGACCGTCGTCCAGACGTGCTTAACATCTTTATTTCCGAAAAGTCGCAGTATCCTGAGAGCCTGCGTATTGATCTCTTCCATTGAACGAAGGAGCGGAGTTTTCTTATCGAGCGCCTCACCTCCGTATGAACAGAATGCGGTCGGAATGCAAAGAACCCCGTCCTTTACAAAGGCATAGCTCGTCGGATCCCATGCCGTGTATCCGCGTGCCTCGAAAGTCGCGCGAAGTCCTCCCGAAGGGAAACTGGATGCATCGGGTTCGCCCTTTATGAGCTCCTTACCCGAAAACTCCATGATGGCGCGTCCGTCCGGCTGAGGGGATATGAAAGAATCATGCTTCTCCGCCGTTCTGCCGGTCATCGGCTGAAACCAGTGCGTAAAATGGGTCGCTCCCTTTTCAACAGCCCAGTCCTTCATTGCCGTTGCAACGGCATTTGCCACGGTAATATCAAGATCAGTCTGTGTCTCGATCGTCTTGTGCAGCGATCTGTATGTTTCCTCCGGAAGTCTTTCCTTCATCATGGCATCGTTGAACACCATGCTTCCGAATATCTCAGGTACGTTTGTCATGTTATCTCCT
>JAILRJ010000052.1:0-3471 GCA_024698285.1 Lachnospiraceae bacterium
GGGGTTGGTTAACGGTTTTTTTGACGGATGCTAAGACCCAAAAGACCCCACGTTAGACCAATTACTCCCCTTATTATAATAAAATAAGTGCAGATGTCAGAGTTAATTACTCTCTAACAACTACACTTTTATGGTACTAAAAGACCCCTATACCATTTTGATATAGAGATCTTTGTTTGTCATCTTAACTTAATGACATTGCTTAACAGAGCTCCTTTTTTACGTTCAATATGAGTTTACAAGCACATCGATTCTACCTTGTAAAAAATAACGGGATCATTACGGTAATTGATAATAGATCGATTCCCCGTAAAGTTCATTGCCATCACGGTTTTCCATATGCTTTTTCCACATTTCCTCTTCCCATACTCCGTCCCAGTCCATGAACTCATCCTGATAGAATACATGGAGACGGTTTCCGGACTCGTCATACAGCAGTATATTATCGCCGATCATCATAAAGGATCCGTGTTCGTCAAACGATGAGCCCGGTGCGGATTCAAATGTCCAGTCTTCATGGAAGATATATCCGTCACCGCTTTCGTAGCAGAACCTTCCGAGGGATCTGTTCGGAGGAGCTTTTCCGCCTTCCACTTTTTCGTAGGGTTCTCCGTTAATGTAGAGGTATTCGTCGTCACTTGTCTCAAAGGTTGTGATCTCTCCCCATGTTCCGCCTTCAGAGGTGAATTTTCCTTCGCCTGCTGCCTGCATAACGCCTACTTCCAATGCCAAATGACCGCTGATATAGGACCAGTGTGCGTTCGCATTTATGTTATAATAATATTTTCCGGATCGGTCGCCTACGGGGTACCAGTCGCCAGCCAGATCTTTATAAGGATACTTCTTTTCGTAATACGCTTCCAGATCATCGCAGTGTCTGCAGCTGTCTTCACGCCGGAAAAGTACATAGTCCTCGGAATCCGTACGTGTTTCGAGCACCTCCGGTCCTGTAGGCGTAAGCGACATCTCCCATGCATTTTCATCTTCATCGAAGAATATCGACGGCTGGCATACATCTACGCCGTATACGCTTTCTGTAAGAACAATGAGACTGTATTGTATCCAGTATGTACCGTTTCTTTCAACCTTACCGAAGTACCTCCATGTACCGTTGCCGTAGAGCTCCAGATAATAGCCTTCCAGCAAACCATCCTCATACCATCTTCCGACAAGATCCTTAGCCTTAAACTCCGCTGTTTCAAATACGGCTTTGTCAATATTTTTAAAGTTTCCGAATTCCTCTACCATAAATACGGGATTGGGAGGTGTCTCACCGTGGTAAAAATCTTCAAGAGCGTTACTGCGTCCGTCCGGGTCGTTGTTAGGTTCGATAGGGTTATCGACGTGATCATCGGCCGGTTCGTCAGAATGGTTCGGATCATCGGCCGGTTCGTCGGAATCGTTAGGGTTATCGGTCGCCTTGCCGGGTCCGTCCGGGTCATTGTCTTTTGTTTTGTTATCGGTATTTTTACTGTCCTTATCATCGACCACTGATGTTGGATTATCCTGATTATCGGCCACAGACACAGTATTGTCCTTAGGGTTGTCCGATGACGCTGTCGTATTATCGGGCGTTATGGCAATAGCGACCACAAACAGAATGATTGCTGCGATTATCCGTATCGCGAGGTTTATCTTGTGCTTATTCAGGAATTCATCGAATGGCTTTATCGGCAATACAACAAGTGCACCGACCAGAAAGATCACCGATGAAAGCGAAGGCATCCAAAGGAGCGCGAACACGGCCAATACTGCTGTCAGTACCCATTGTACGATCTTCTTTACCAGATTCATAAAAATCTCCTTAATCAGTCAGCTTATACCAAGACTGTCATGATATTTCATAGGATAATACTATCACTGATTACAGGAAATGTGAAGTCACTAAAAGTTACTATTTAACCAAAGGAAATCATTTTGAATCTTTTGAAAAAGACATTTTTACGAACATTCGATTTCTCGAATTCCGATCAATTGATCGAAACCGACCAGTTATCCCCGTCCACGATATATTGAAATTCCGTCAATTCGGGATCTTCAATAACCTTTAACAGATCCTCCAGATCATCAACGGTATTTATTTCCGATAATTTACAACGGTCAATCCATTCCATCTGACCTACGGCGATGATCTGATATGCTGTTGTACTCATGACGGGCCTCCTTTCTTTGGGCTATGTATCAAGTCCTGCTTTATGTGCCTGAGTGTGCTGCAGTTTTCTGGGTATGTCGTATAGCTTTCCGTCTTTTATAAGCTTTGCTCCTGTCTGGTGGTAGTTGAAACTTATCCCGTTTTCGATGCACTGTGCGTGAACGGCCTCTACCCAGGAATAATCACAGATCCTGGCTCCGGGACCGGATTCTCCGCCCACGGATA
This sequence comes from Lachnospiraceae bacterium, assembly GCA_024698285.1. Classification (GTDB taxonomy): domain Bacteria; phylum Bacillota; class Clostridia; order Lachnospirales; family Lachnospiraceae; genus UBA2868. The sequence continues at coordinate 2,378 of JAILRJ010000052.1, forward strand.
CACGCTTGATGACAGGGCTTCCGTCAGATGAGCGGTATCCATCGATATATGGCCGCAGATCCACGGACGTCAGCATCGGTTCGATCATTACGGAGTGGTGGAAGAGTGGGAGAGACAGATATACCGGGAGCCTTTTATCAGCCATCGTCTGGTTCTCACAGGTGACAGCTATTGTGACATGCTCCCAGCCATAGCCCCAATTCTTTGGAAGATGTTCTGCGATCCGTTCCGGTCTCTTGGTGATCATGAAGAAAGAACAGTCGGAACGTTACCTATTCCGTCGGAGGATTGATCCTTTCCAACTCCGGCGCAATTACCGCAAACTATTGGCTGAGTGAAGTATATGATGAAGAGATCGCAGAAGCACACAGAAGCGCTGCGATCCATCTGCATGACCTTTCCATGCTGACAGGCTACTGCGCAGGCTGGAGCCTCAAACAGCTGATCACAGAAGGTCTCGGCGGCGTTCCGGGCAAGATCACCTCAGCTCCCGCATCACACCTTTCGGTGCTCTGTAACCAGATGGTCAACTTCCTGGGCATCATGCAGAACGAGTGGGCAGGCGCACAGGCATTTTCCTCCTTTGATACATATCTTGCTCCTTTTGTTAAGGTGGACCACCTTACATATAATGAAGTTAAAAAGAGCATTGAGAGTTTTGTTTACGGTGTCAACACACCTTCCAGATGGGGCAGCCAGGCGCCCTTTACCAATATCACCTTAGACTGGACCGTTCCCAACGATCTGGCCGAACTTCCCGCCATAGTAGGCGGCAAGGAGATGGATTTCAAATATAAGGACTGCAAGGAAGAGATGGACATGGTAAACCGTGCATTCCTGGAGGTCATGATCGAGGGCGATGCCAACGGACGCGGCGTCCAGTCTCCCATCCCCACCTATTCCATCACCCGTGATTTTGACTGGTCAGATACCGAGAATAACCGTCTTCTCTTCGAGATGACCGCAAAGTACGGCACCCCTTATTTCTCAAACTACATCAACTCCGACATGGAGCCCTCCGATGTCCGCAGTATGTGCTGCAGACTCCGTCTGGATCTTCGTGAGCTCCGTAAAAAGTCAGGCGGCTTCTTTGG
>JAILRJ010000064.1:0-4322 GCA_024698285.1 Lachnospiraceae bacterium
TCGACATCTTTTACAAGACGCTTCATGTCAAGAAATTCCTCTTTCACAAGACGCGCCGAATACATCTTCATCGCACGCTCGGTAAGGTTATGTGCCTCATCGATAAGGAACAGGAACCTGCCCGAAACACTGTCTCCGAAAAACCTTCTAAGATAGACATTAGGGTCAAACACGTAATTGTAATCGCATATGATCATGTCCGAAAACAGCGACATATCGAGCGAGAATTCGAACGGGCACACCATGTGCTTATCGGCATACTCCATGATCGTCTCTCGCGAAAAATCATCCTCTGATACGAGAAGGTCATACATCGCATCGTTAATCCTGTCGAAGTGGCCTTTTGCATAAGGACATGCATCGGGATTACATTCGCATTTGTCGAGCGGACATATCTTTTCTTTGGCGGTAAGTGTAACTGATTTGAGACGAAGCGATCCGCTTTCTCCCCCCGAAGTTCGAAGCAGATTCACACAGTCGGATGCGACCGTTCTCGTTATCGTCTTTGCGGTCAGATAGAATATCTTATCGGCGCGATCCGCGGACAGTGATTTTATCGCGGGATAAACATTTGCAAGAGTCTTGCCGACACCGGTCGGGGCCATTACAAACAGGCGCTCACCTTTCGTGATCGAGCTGTACACCTGTCCCATGAGCTCACGCTGGCCGCTTCTGTATTCATACGGAAACTCCATCGTCTCTATGGACATGTTGCGGATCTTTCTCCAACCCGTTTCGAAATCGGCCCATCTGACATACGCTTTAACAAGCGAACGAAACCACGCCGTTATCTCTTCGGCCGAATACAGATAGTCAAAATACCTGATCTCCTTCGTATCGAGATTGCAATACGTCATCCTGACTCCAACCTCATCAAGATGTGCATTTGCGGCAACTATATAGGCATATACCTTGGCCTGCGCAAGATGCTCGGCATCGGGTCTTCTGATACGTTCGAGTTCCCTGTATGTTGTCTTGATCTCATCAACGACTACGTGATTTTCCCCGGAGGGGGATGTAAGTGATGATTCTTCGATCTTTGACTCGTCAAACAGATCGACCGATGTTTCATCATCGTTTTCCCGGGACAGCTCAAGAAACGCCGTGTGTTTTGTCTCGTCATCCGAATATCGCGGGATCGCATTCCCCGACTCGGGCCAGATGATCCCATCCGCTCTGCCGTCAATTATTATCTCGCAGTCTCCGCGCACGATCGTGCATGACAGGTATACCTCGGCGTGATACTCTCTTCCCATGCGCCGCTGTATCATCCTGTGAAGATTTGCCCCTTCAAGCATTACGGGACCCGTTGAACCCTTTCGCCTGTTGTCGATGTCTCCGTGGCGAAGGATAAACTCAACGAGTCCCCGTACTGAAATATGTATCTGAGATGTCATTATATCAACCGATCACAAAGCTGCCTTGATCTTCTCGAGAATATCCGAGTACATGGCAACCAATTCGTCGTTATGCTCCTTGATGAAATCAAGATCCCCGTCCGCTGCGGCGTATTCAAGCGCCTTGGCTTTGGCGGAAAGCTCGGTCGCACCGATCGTAAGGCTGGTGGACTTGATGGCATGGGCACTTACCCTGTATGCCGCAAGATCCTGCTCCGCAAAGTTCTTGGCAAGTTCCTCGCGACGATCCTCCTCAAGATACCCCTCAAGTACCTCTAGATATATCTCTTCGTCACCGGCACAATATTCAAGACCAACTTCCTGATCCAGGAATTCAAATCCATTCATTACAAACCTCACAAAAATCACATGAACAACTTAATGTTATAATATAGAAAACTTACATAAAAATCAACTGATTTTTACATCAGCCCGAGATAAGACTCTCAACGTATCTGACGGAGCCCATCGCATCCTTGGAATAAGCGTCCGCGCCGATCTTGTCGGCGTATTCCTGAGTAAGAACCGCACCGCCGACCATCACGCGGCACCACGGTGCTTTCTCGTGGATGAGTTTTATCGTATCTTCCATTGCCGGAACCGTCGTTGTCATGAGTGCGGACAGACCGCACACATCGGCATGAAGCTTTGTCACGGCATCAAGCACATCCTCAGGATCGACATCCTTACCAAGATCGGTCACGTCAAATCCGTAGTTCTCGAGAAGAAGCTTGACTATGTTCTTGCCGATATCATGAACATCGCCTTTTACCGTGGCGATGACGATCTTCATGTCGGAGTTCTTTGACTTCGAGCTTTCGTCATCCTTATTCTTCTCAAGCGATGCTTTTATTATTACGAACGCTTCCTTGGCCGCCTCGGCACTCATCAGAAGCTGCGGCAGATATATCTTCTTGGCCTCGAATCCTTCACCGACTACGTTAAGCGCCGGGATGACCTCTTCGGAAACTATCTCGAGAGGGTTCCTTCCTTCCTCGTTTATCATTGTGCCGGTCATCTTCCCGGCCTTATCCTTAAGTCCCTTGACGATCGCATTCATCAGCGGTGTCAGATCGGCTGAATCGGCGGAAGATGAAGCAGCAGGGCCTGCGGAAGAAGCCGCATTGGCAACCGCCGCTGCGATCTCGTATTTGTCATCGTATCCCGTTGCAAATCCTATGAAATCGGTACAGTTCGCATCAAGATCGTGAAGCGCACGGTACACGTGATATGTTGTCATCATCTCAGGCGAGAACGGATTCATGATCGCGGCCGACAGGCCGCACTCAAGGGCCGCCGCAAACATACCGGCCGTGACCATGCTCCTCTTCGGAAGTCCGAATGAAACGTTACTGATTCCGAGAGATGTATGTACCCCGAGTTCGTTTCTCAATATGTCCACGCATTTGAGCGTAGTTACCGCAGCCGATGTGTCCGCGCTTATCGTCATGCAAAGCGGATCGAATATCAGGTCTTTACGGCTGATACCGTAGCTTTCCGCCGTTTTGATGATCTTCTTTGCAATATCTATTCTTTCTTTGGCGGTTTCGGGAATACCGCCTTCATCTATCGTGAGCGCCACAACAAAGCCGCCGTACTTCTTAACGAGAGGGAATATCGCTGACATTACCTCTTCCTTGCCGTTGACGGAATTGATCATTGCCTTTCCGTTATAGACCCTGAGTGCCTGTTCCATCGCGACAGGATCGGAAGTGTCAAGCTGGAGCGGCAGATCGGTCACTGCCTGAAGTTCCTTGACCGTCTCGGTCAGCAGTGCCGGTTCATCTATATCGGGTATCCCGACGTTGACATCGAGAATATGCACCTTCTCATCCGCCTGGCGAAGTCCCTCATTCAGAATGTAATCCATGTCGTGGTCAATCAGCGCCTGTTTAAAGCGCTTCTTGCCGGTCGGATTGATCCGCTCTCCGATAAGGATCGGATCTTTGTCGAATCTGACCGCATGGGTATATGAACTTACAACGGACAGGTTCTTATCAGTAAGAGGCTTGGGTGTTAGGCCTCTGGCCTTAACAAGGTCCGTCACCTTCCTTATATACTCGGGTGTTGTTCCGCAACATCCTCCGACAACTCTCACGCCGGCTTCCATCTGCATGATGACTTCTTCGGCAAACTCGTCAACCGTAACGTCGAATACGGTCTCTCCATTCTCCACTCTCGGAAGTCCCGCGTTCGGTTTGAACACAACGGGAACCGATGCGCACTCAAGGAACTCTTCCATGACACCGCGGAGCTGTCGCGGACCTACCGAGCAGTTCGTTCCGACGGCATCCGCACCCATACCCTCGAGCATGGCGGTCATCGCCGACGGATTGGCACCCGTCATAAGTTGACCGTTCTCGTCAAAAGCATCGGTAACGATCACGGGAAGGTCGCAGTTCTCCTTCACAGCCAGAAGAGCAGCCTTGGTCTCGAGACAGTCATTCATCGTCTCAATCGATACAAGATCCGCACCTGCCGCGACGCCGATCCTGACGATCTTTGCAAACGCTTCAACAGCATCCTCGAACTCGAGCTGTCCGTATGGCTTCAGAAGCTGTCCGAGCGATCCTATATCAAGTGATACGAACTTGGGGCGGGCCTTGCTCTCTTCGCTTCCCTCGTTTGAGAGCCGCGCCGCTTCCTTGGCGTTTGCTATCGCACCGTCTATGACTCTTTTCAGTTCGTTTTCATCGGGAAAATTGAAAGGATTGGCTCCGAAACTGTTGGCGTTTACAACGTTGGAGCCCGCATCGAAGTAAGCCTTCTGAATATCGATTATTATCTCCGGGTGGAGGTAATTGAACGTCTCGGGCTTCTGACCGGGAGCGAGGCCGCGCTTCTGAAGGAGCGAGCCCATGCCGCCGTCAAGTATGACAAAATTGTCGCGTAGAAATTCTCGGAAATCCATATCCTGATCTTTCT
>JAILRJ010000070.1:0-14808 GCA_024698285.1 Lachnospiraceae bacterium
ATATGAAACCGGCAGATCGTTTGAGGTTGTAAGACCCGCAAGCCTTAACAACCCCAAAGATAACTCCGTTATGTTCGTGACACCGAAGTTTATGAACAGATGGGAGAGACTGCTGACAGTTAAGGAATGCATAGTTATATGGCCGGAAGGTGAAGACATACCGGAGGAGCTTCGGCAAAGGCATGTTGTCATCACTTCACCGGAACCGAGATTCGGGTTCGCCGAATTCTTCCATGACAACGGCATCACTTACAACGAGGATGTCAAAGAGTATGACCTCGTCGGAGGAGCGTATATCTGCAAAGGAGCGGTATACGGAAAAGGATGCCGGATATTTCCGGGCGCCTATATAGATTCCCGGGTTACTATCGGAGATAACTGCTATATCGGATCAGGAGTCAGGATTGTCGGACGTGTAAGTATAGGCAGCGACTGCATTATCAGAGAAAATACGGTCATCGGCTCCGACGGACTGACGACAAGACGAAACGCGGAAGGAAAGGTCTATACGATACCTCAGTTCGGGGGAGTCGTTATAGGCGATAATGTTCAGATAGGTGCGAATTCGGTAGTCTGCAAAGGCGCCATAGACGATACCGTGATCAGGACCGGAAGCAGAATAGACAACTGCTGCTTCATATCACACAATGTCACGGTCGGCGAGGATACACTCGTTGTCGGTGAAACGCTGATGATGGGAAGTTCATCAACCGGAAAGGGCGCTTATCTGTCCGGTAATGTTGTTGTCCGTGACGGTGTTTCGATAGGAGAAAGATCGTTCGCCGGAATGGGTGCGGTCATCACGAAAGATATTCCCGCCGGAGCCACTGTTAAAGGAAATCCCGCGAAATAGAGCGGATGAAAAAGGAGAAAACATGAGTCTGTTGTCGGTTATCGTACCGTGCTATAACGAGGAAGCTGCGATCCCTTTTTTCTATGATGCGATGAAAGAAGCCGAGAAGGATGTTGCCTCTAAGCTTCCCGATATGGAGCTCGAATATATTTTTATAGATGACGGATCACGAGACAAAACGGTCAGCGTGATCAAAGGACTTCGTGACAAAGACAAGCGTATCCACTTTGTTTCGCTTTCACGCAATTTCGGTAAGGAAGCCGCTCTTTATGCGGGAATGAAGAAAGCAGCGGGCGATTATGTTGTATGTATGGATGCCGATCTTCAGGATCCCCCCGGAATGCTCACACAGATGCTTCTGGCGGTTACGGAGGAAGGATACGATTCCGCCGCTACAAGACGTGTCACAAGGAAGGGTGAGCCGAAGATCAGATCGTTCTTTGCGAGAATGTTCTACAGGATCATGAACAGGATAAGCGACGTTGAGTTCGTTGACGGAGCAAGGGATTATCGTGTCATGACACGCAAGATGGTCGACGCCATACTTGAACTCAGAGAGAATAACCGTTTCACAAAAGGAATATACAGCTGGGTCGGATTCAACACCAAGTGGCTTGAATTCGAAAATGTAGAGAGGATCGCGGGAGAGACCAAATGGTCATTCTTCGGCCTTCTGCGCTATTCGTTCGAAGCCATCCTCGGTTTTTCGACGGCACCGCTTTCCTTTGTGATAACGCTCGGATTCATAGTTACGATCATGGCATTTCTTCTGATCATATTTGTCGTGATCAGAACACTGCTGTTCGGCGATCCGACAAACGGATGGCCTTCGATGATATGTATAATCGTTTTCTTCTCGGGCACACAGCTTCTGTGCACGGGAATAGTCGGCGCATATCTCGGCAAGACATATCTTGAGACCAAGAACAGACCCATATACATAGCTAAGGAAGAGGAGTAGAGATCCCAATGTCGGACGGCAATCACGCAAGACTCCTTACTGCGGTCATCCCGGTATACAAAGTCGAACTCGAATATCTTGACGAATGCTTCAAGAGCATTCTCGCGCAGACTTTTCGCGATTTCGAACTTATCATCGTAAATGACGGTGCACCCGATGATGTTACATCATTTATCGACGCATATGATTTTCGCGGAGCGGATGTAAAGATCATCAAGCAGGAAAATCAGGGGGTTTCGGTTGCGAGAAATGCCGGTATCGATGCCGCGAATGGTAAGTACTTAACGTTCATCGATGCGGATGATACGATCACGCCCGATAAGTTTGAAGGCATTGTAAGCTTTGCATCGGAAAATGATCTGGAAGTGCTCATGTGGGCCGTGAACTGGAACTATTCGGATCACACATACAAGTTCTCTCCGTATACGTGCGATATTCCGAAGTTTACGGATGAGCAGCTTGAGGAAGTACAGCTTAAGTGTATGGTTGGGATTCTGCCGTTTTATAAATGTCCTCCCGCGGGAGTCGATGCTTCGGGATCCGCCGGTGCGAAGATCTATAACGTTGATTTTCTGAGAAGAAACAATCTTAAATATACGCCGGGACTTAAGAAGTCCGAGGACATGCTGTTTAATCTCAAGGTATTCGATCTGGCAAAGTCAGTCGGATTCCTTCACAGATTCTATTACGAGTACAGACTTCTTGATTCATCGGCAACGTTTTGTTACAGGGAGAACGGCATCGATGTGATGACGCCTGTGCTCAACGGTATCCGTGAGCACCTTGAATCAAAAGGCAAATCAGATCTGTTTTTCCAGGTATATTACATGCGCTGCATGTTCTTCTATCTCGAGAGCATGGACATGGATTATCTGAATCCGAACAATCCGAAGCCTTTTCGTGTAAGAATCGGGGAGCTTGCGCAAAAATCATATGAGGAGCCTTACGCAACCGCATTTAGGAAACTGTCGGGCGAGTATCTTACGTTTGCAAGAAAGATACCTCTTTTTCTCATAAGACATAAGATGTTCCGGGTGCTGGCACTGTTCTATAAAGTGTACAAAACGTTCATGAAATAACTGTCCGGGGATAAGGATGATGAGTGATAAACATACACCTGCGGTATCGATAATAATGCCGTGTTACAATACACAGAAGTACCTGAAGAAGACGATGGACAGCATATTTGCCCAGACCTTCAAAGATTACGAGATAATCATGGTGGATGACGGGAGCAGCGATTCTACTCCCGCGCTTCTTGATGCGTACGAGAAGGATCATCCGGATATGATAAGGGTGTTTCACAAAGAGAACGGCGGGCAGTCGACCGCAAGAAACCTTGCGCTCGATCACGCCGCGGGTGAGTATATAGTTTTTTGGGACAGCGATGATTATGCGGAGGTTGATTACCTCGACCGTCTTGTAAGTGCGGCAAGGGACAATGACAGTGAGATGGTGCTGTCGGGTTCGCATTATATTGACGAGAACGGATTCGTTCTCGAAAACCTCAACTATCCCGTAGACCGCTTTCCGGATTACCCGCTTCGCCGCCTGTCGCCACACGGAAAACTGTACAGGAAGGATTTTCTTGACAGACACAACATCCGCTTCGTGCCGGGAAAGCTCTATGAGGATAATCCGTTTAACTTCCTTGCGCTGTTCCTGTGCAGGAATCAGGTGATACTTCCTTATGCGGGACATTATCAGGTCGTGCACGGAGGGAGCTCGATGTCACAGGCAGTAACAAGCGACAAAGTTCCTTACGATGCGATAGAGGAAGCGCTCACTTACATGAACGCTCACAAGGATGAGATCAACGATATCCATGTGTTTGAGTTTACGGTATTGAGCTTTCTGACATACTTCATTTTCCTCGGCAACCGCGAGCATATGCAGAATGCTCTCAGAAAGTACAGAGGATGCAAGTATGACGGTGCGCTTGTGAGCGAGCTGTGTGATTTTGCGCAGCGTGTCATTCCGGAAAAACTTCCGCTCTATTACAAGAACCCGAGGATCGGGATATTTAAAGAAAAGGCACTGCAGATTCGGCACCGTGCGGGAGTGTGGCTGTTTGTCAGACTCATACGCACACATACGCTCAAGCCCTTTGCGCGCCTTTATTATATGTTTGTGAGATAGTATCGTATGAGTATAAGATTCAGTATCATCACAATATGTTTCAATGCGGCGGATGTTATTTGTGCAACGATCGAATCCGTTCTTGCGCAGGAGAGCGGTGACTACGAGTATATAATTCAGGACGGTGATTCCACCGACGAAACCCCGAAACTTATCGAATCATACAGAGGAAGATTTGACGAAAAAGGCATCGATCTTATATATAACCGCGAGCCGGACGGCGGCATCTACGATGCGATGAACAAAGCCGTAGAATCTGCGCATGGCGGGTATATCAATTTCATGAACGCCGGCGACTGCTTTTATGACGGGAGTGTTTTGGTAAGCGTTGCAAAAGCCGCTGATGACTGTAATGACGATCCCGACATCATATACGGAGACTGTGCCGTGTACGAATACGGACGGTTTTTCCGTTTTCCCAAATCTCTTGAAAATATTGCCGAAAATATGCCGTTCTCACACCAGACGGTGTTCGCAAAGAAAGAGTGTCTTCGCGATCATCCGTTTAATACCGGTTACCGGTACAGCGCGGATTATGATTTTCTGCTGACGATGTATAACGAAAAGAAGAAGTTTCTTGATGCGGGGACGATCATATGCATAACGACGGCCGACGGAACGAGCAGTATCAACTATCACGACACGCTCATGGAGAGCGCCGCGATAAGAAAATCGCACGGGTTGTTTAACCACACCGAGGCGGAACTTATGCGCACGGAAAGGTCGCTTAGGATCAAGCAGTTCGTACTAGACCATTTCCCTGTGGCGATCAGGAGATTTATAAGGGGACGACAGATCGAAAAAAGAGGTCAGAATATTTCCGTAATTGTTCCTAAATGGTTCGAAATATGATATAATTGTTGCAATTTCGATTGTTTATTTTTGCGTACAATACAAATTTTATTATGAAAGGATCGAAGTAAATGCAGAAAAAAGCCAAAATCAGTATCATTTTAACACTGATCATCGCCGGCATTGTTCTTGTGGGAATGGTGGCAGCAAGCGTTGCTTACTCTGGTATGCAGCTTCAGAGTGCAACGAAAGAGGATGAGAAGATCTATTTTGATCATCTCTATTCCATCAGTGAGAAGCTTATCAATGCCGACAGGGATTTCTACCAGTCAATGATGGCAGCAATGCAGTACAAGACTATTTCGGAAATGCCTGCTGACATTCCGCCCGAGCAGATCCAGGAACTGCTCGACCAGTATTGGGATGATTATGTGGAGAATAAAGATCAGGTGATCGAGCGTGTCAATGATGCACACGGCATAGCATCAAATGAAGCATCGCTTTACACGGGAACGGTACTTGACACAAAGAATTTCGATCAGCTGTATCAGGAGTTCATGGCTAATTTCGATACATGGGACAAGTCATATGACCTTAAGAACAGTGCCGGGGACTATACCCTTTTCATTCAGAATTTTGAGACCGCAAGAGATTCGATCTCGGAGATGACGGATATCACCGAAGAGTGGGCTAAGAAGGAAAAGGAGATCCATCAGAAAGAGATCAGAACGAGTATCGTTACAAGTATTATAATCTTTTCTGTTATCACTCTTGCGATCCTCGCGGCAGCGGTTTTGATCCTTCATAAGATGCGTAAGAGCATAGAATACGTTGTAAGCGCAGTCAACAACATGGCTAACGGAGATTTCGTGACACAGGTTGAAGATGAGAGTATGTTCAATGAATTCAACCACGTTGAGCTGTCCATGGAGAGCATGAGAGAACACCTTCAGAATTCGCTAATAAGTGTTGTATCCGCTGCGGATTCCGTTAACGACAAGGCAGGAAATGCGAAGAACAGTATCGCACATTCCGAGGAGAACACCGGAACAATTTCGATGGCGGTCGGTGAGCTGGCACAGGGTGCTATGTCAATGGCTGAGGATGTTCAGGTTACGGCAGGTATCACCGGAGAGATCGGTGACAGCATAGATAAGGTACAGGCTGCGGCTGAGAGCAATCTGGAGAGAGTTACCGCTCTCTATAATGAATCGGTTGAACTTCAGAACCAGCTTCAGGGCATCAAGAAAGCTGATGAGGCCACAAACGTTAAGGCCGGACAGGTTGCCGAATCCGTAGGCAAGACCGCTGAGGTTGTTGAAGAGATCAGTAAGGCTGCTGAAGGCATCATCTCGATCGCCAATCAGACAAACCTCCTTGCACTCAACGCTTCGATTGAGGCGGCAAGAGCGGGAGAAGCCGGCAGAGGATTTTCGGTAGTTGCCGACAACATCAAGAACCTTGCGGAAGAGTCAAACCAGATGGCAGGCGAGATCACGCAGATGCTTTCAACCATCACGCAGTACTCCAATGACAACAGGACACTGACGACAAGCATCAAGGAAGCTACCGTCAGCGAGGCACAGGCTCTTGAAGAGATGACCGCATCGTTTGACAAGATGCTCGGACTCCTCAGGGATACCGAAGACGGCAACAAGGAGATCGCAGCGCTTGTACAGACAATGACGGAAGGAAAGAACAGGATCCTTTCTTCGGTTGAGTCACTGTCGAGCATTTCGGAACAGTATGCGGCTTCAACACAGGAGACGAATGCATCGATCACTCAGCTTACGGCGAACATGTCAGAAGTTGTTACGGGTGCGGAGGAACTCGACTCCATCTCGAGCCAGCTTCGTGACAACGTTGCATTCTTCAAGGTTAACTGACATACCGAATAAATGTTACTCGGAAATATATATTCCATTACCGGACTTGTGAGCGCATGCGTATGCTTTGCGATCCTCAGTTCGAACAACAGAATATACGAGAAAGATAACGTTATAAGGAGTTATTTTTCATTCCTTCTTATCAGCTTTATCTTCTGCAATATCGTGGATTCACTGTGGGGATTCATGAACACGCGGGCCTTCTATATCGGAAGGACCGCTTTTGTGGTTGTATCGTTCCTTATTCATCTGACGGTCATATTCTCCGTGGCATGCTGGTGCATATTCATCACGTGCTATTTCGGGTTCAGGGAATCAAGGTTCGTCATGATCCTGCAGTGTATTCCTCTTGCCGGTGCGGTCGGTCTTCTCATATCACAGATGTTTACCGACACGGTATTTGTGATAGATGCCGCCGGCAATTATTCCACCGGACCTCTCAGGAGGTTCATGTTCTACATTCAGTACAGCTACTATATCATCGCATTTCTGAAGGTAGTGTATTTCCTTGCCAAAAATCATAAACAGCTCGGCCTTCGTTACAAGCTGCTTGTATGCGGCTGCGCCGTGATCCCGGTCGGATTCGGAGTGCTTCAGTATTTCTATCCTGATGCTCCGTACACGATACTCGGATTTATGTTCTCGGTCGTTGTCGTGTTCAACGGCATGATGGTCATAGAGAAGCACAGAAGATCACGCCGGTACGAGACGATCTCCAAGGAAAGCTATATGTCGCTCGAGGCATTGTCGCTCGGATATGTAGCGCTTGCACTTATAGATGTCATAACGGGAAAGCATACCGTGATCAAATCAACACCATATGCCGATTCCGTCATAGAACCTGATATGACCATCCGTGAGATGCTGCTGAAAGTATTTGTGAGCGCAGCCGAACCGGAGTACAAGGAAGAAATGGAAACCTTTATTGACATTAATACTCTTCCCGAGAGGATGGTAAACCGGCGTACAGTCAGCCTCCAGTACAAATCGAAGGGAATCGGGTGGAGCATAGTGACTTTTATCGCAGCTGACCGTGATGAGACAAGAAGACTGAAAAAAGTCGTACTCGCTCTTCAGTCGATAGACGAGCACAAGAAGAAGGAGCAGGAATATCAGGATGCGCTCTCGAGAGCATATGAGAATGAGAATGCGGTCCTCGCCGAACTCATCAAGATGCAGTCAGTCGGAGTCGTTGCATCCGATGAGAACAGGAAAGTCCTTGTTGCAAATGATTCGGTCCTTAAGATATTCGGACGCGAAGGTATAGATCCGGTCGGTATGGATGTATTTGAGCTGTGGAATTCAAAGGATTTCATCTATACCGATGAAGTAAAGGCAAAGTACTTCGAACTTGAGAAGGTCGGAGGAGAGTTCACATACGAGACGGAGTATCGTCCGGAAGACGATGAAGGAGAGGTTCGATATTACAAAGCCGATGTAAAGAGGGCGGAACTTCTTGACGGTTCAAAGGTAATGGTAACCTGTTATACGGATATAACACAGAGCAAGCACCTCGAGGAGCAGCTTAGGATGCTCTCCGAGACGGATTCCCTTACGAGAATACCGAACAGACGATGCGGAGAGTCTCAGATCAGACTCCTTATGGAAGAAGGCATCCCGGGAATATACTGTCTTCTTGATATCGACGGATTCAAGAAGATCAACGATACGCTCGGACACCAGACCGGTGATGATACGATAGTCGCTGTCGCAAATGCCATAAAGGCAAGCTTCAGATCCAATGACATATTCATGCGTCTTGGAGGCGATGAATTCGCTATTTATATGAGGGGCGTAGTAAAGCCCGAACTTGCAAAGATAAGGATAGCAAGGCTGTTCGAGAATATCGCAAGGATCGAACTTGACAGTCTTCCGAAAGGCTCGATCACGATTAGTCTCGGTGCCGTTATAGTCGAAGCACATGACGGTGTCGTTGAAGAAGATTACGATTCGGTATATAAGCGGGCTGATGCAGAAATGTACAAGTGCAAAGGAAAGACCGGCTCGAGCATGTCAATAGAAGAAAGGACGCAAGATGAAGAATCCTAAACGCGTTGTAAGCTACATCAAAAACAATCTGTGCGAGGTAAAGCATACGACACTGAATCCCGAGGGACCCGGTGTCGTACGTATTCATATGGTCCCTCCGAAATATGACGGACCCGAACCTGTCGGAAGTGTTGTCATATTAAACGGTCAGGACATTATCCCCATCGGAGTGTCGTGGGCAGTGCTTTTATCTCTTCTGATAGATTCGGTCAATGAATATCACGGAAGACCGATAACGGAAGAGGACACAAAGAAGATCGTTGAGAGTACCGTAAACGAGGCTCGTCGCATCTACCGTTTTCTTCCGAAGTTTGTCATCAAAAAAGACATCTTCAGGATCATGAACACGTTCAAACAGATCGCCTACGGCGAAAAACCGGACGAGGATATCCAGTACATAAACATAAGCGAATATGCCGACAACATGAGGGCACCGCACAGGATGGACCTTCTCGTTTCCGCGATGGAAAAAGGAAGTGCGTGGAACTGTAACCAGAAGTGCGTACACTGTTATGCGGCGGGACAGACACAGGCGGCAGAGGAAGAACTCTCCACCGAAGAGTGGAAGAAGATAATAGACAAATGCAGGGAAGAATGTATTCCGCAAGTGACTTTCACCGGAGGTGAGCCCACGATGAGGGAAGACCTTACGGAGCTCATCAATCATGCAAGATGGTTCGTGACAAGGCTTAATACGAACGGGATCAAGCTTACAAAGGAATACTGCAGAAAGCTGTTTGAGGCATCGCTTGACAGTGTTCAGATCACATTCTATTCGTCCGATGCGGCAATACATAATGAACTTGTCGGTGCGCCCATGTATGATAAGACACTGGACGGCATCAGGAACGCACTTGAAGCGGGACTGAACATAAGCATCAATACACCGCTTTGCGTTAAGAACAAAGACTATGTTAAGACACTCGAGTTTCTGCACGGTCTCGGGGTCACATACGTTACGTGCTCGGGGCTGATCACGACAGGCAATGCGACGCTTCCCGAATCGGAAAGCCTGCAGCTGTCAAAAGACGAGATCAAGAAGATCCTTCAGGATGCCGTCGATTATGCGTATGCGAATGGCATGGAGATCAGCTTTACGTCGCCCGGGTGGATAGACGATGAGGAATTCTTTGAGAAGAACGGACTGAATATGCCGACCTGCGGGGCGTGTCTGTCAAATATGGCAATAACACCCGGCGGAAATGTCGTGCCCTGCCAGAGCTGGCTGACAGACGGCGATCTCGGCAATTTCCTGGAGACAGACTGGCAGAAGATATGGCACAGCGGAAAGTGCGAGAACAGAAGATACTACTCCGCAATGATGACCGGCCTGTGCCCTTTAAGAAAAGCTGAGGAAGGAGGCTCATATGAGAAGTAAGATCAGATTATTTGCCCTTTCCCTTCTTGTGTTCGTGATGATGTTCGCGGTGCCCGTGTTTGCGGATACCGACGAGATACTCAATTATACGATCACGGTCGATGTAAACAAGGATGCAACGCTGAATATCAATTACCATATAGACTGGAAAGTTCTCGATTCGGGATCGGGGATTGGACCGCTCACGTGGATGAAGATAGGTATCCCGAACAAGCACGTGGTGTCTGCCGTCGGAAAGAGCGATACGGTGGATCACATCAATCTGTCGGGAACTTATGCGGAAGTTTATCTCGACAGAAGTTATTATGCGGGCGATGTCGCAAGCGTTGATTTTCTCGTGGTGCAGGATTATATGTACCAGGTCGACAAACTGACCGAGGGTGAGACTGTATATTCGTTCACGCCCGGCTGGTTTGATGATATAAGGGTCGACAATCTCGAGATCAGATGGAAAGACGAGAATGCTGTTGCGTTCACACCCGACTGTCTGATGGATAACGGTTACTATGTCTGGACCGACAGCCTGTCAAAAGGCGGCAAGTATACAGTCACCGTCACATATCCGAATGATGCATACGGATTTGACCTCTCCAAGAGCGATGAAGGAAGCGGCGGCAGTACCGCTGATAAGATCGGCGAGGTCATAGGGATCATCGTCGGTATCGTGTTCATGATAATAGTCTCGGGCGCATTTATCGCAATACCCGTTATCATAGGATATGCGTTCAATGCGGGATTCAGGGCGCTTACGGGAAGCGGGAGTCCCACGATCAACAAGACGACAAGGGTCAAGGTCACATACTACGATTCATGTCCGGGCTGCGGTGCCCCGCGAAAAGAGGGTGCCAAGTTCTGTGAATACTGCGGCAAATCTCTTGTAAAGAGTGAGGAGACGATCACCGAGGAACAGCTCAAGAAAGAAGAGAAGGCTGCTGCTGCGTTTACGAAGAACGGAGAATACAGATACGGTTCGTCGCCGAACACGTTTATCAGGGTAAGTTCGGTAAGGGTTCCAAACCCCCGCTATCATGCGCCGAGCAGGAGCAGTTCATCCGGCAGAAGCCATCACAGCTCGTGTGCACACAGTTCCTGTGCATGTGCGTGTGCATGTGCCTGCGCAGGCGGCGGACGTGCCGGCTGTACGATGAAGGATTTCTACAACACGGACCTGAAACTTAAGGCCCTTGCAAAAGCTACAGGCGTAAAAGCCGGAAAGTGATAAGCAAATGATTTCCGAAGACATAAGCAAAAAAGCAAAACTGATAGATGAGATCATCGAGACCTTCCTCCCGAAAGAGGAAGGTCTTGCAAAATCAGTCGCCGAGGCGATGAATTACAGTGTCCATGTTGGCGGAAAACGTATACGCCCGATGCTCATGATGCAGTCATTTGAGATGTTCGGCGGGAGCGATCCGTCCGATACGCTGTATCCTTTCATGGCTGCGATCGAGATGATCCACACATATTCGCTTTGCCACGATGATCTTCCTGCGATGGATAATGATGATATGCGCCGCGGCAAACCCAGTACGCACGCAAAGTTCGGAGAGGCGATGGGAATACTTGCCGGAGACGGTCTTCTGAACTATGCGTTCGAGACTGCACTTCGCGCATTCGGACCGGACAGATCGAAGATCGGGGAAGGTTCCGATCCCACAAGGGATCTTACAAGGATAGCCCGTTCGCTTGCCATTCTTGCCGACAAGGCCGGCATCAACGGAATGATCGGAGGGCAGGTTGTTGATATCGAATCGGAGAACGCAGGTGCTGACGTTACTTTGGACACGGTAAAGTTCATTCATGAGAAGAAGACCGCAGCGATGATCGAGTCGTCTCTGATGATAGGGGCGGCGCTTGCGGGAGCCGGTGATAAAGACATAGAAATGCTGGAAAAGATCGGATCGGATATCGGTCTTGCTTTCCAGATAAGGGATGATATACTTGATATCGAGGGCGATGAGAATGCTCTCGGAAAGCCTGTCGGAAGCGACGAGGAAAACGGAAAGACAACGTACGTTTCGCTTGTCGGGCTGTCCCGGGCCAAAGAGGACGTAAAGGCATTATCGCAGCGGGCTATATCGTTAACAGACAGCCTTTCATGCGGTGATAACGAAGCCGCCGCTTTCCTGAAAGAACTGATAGAATGGATGATCCTCAGGGATCGTTAATAAACTGTAAGGGGATATGAAAATGCCCAGGAGGATTGCACTCTTTTCGTGCGGATGGGCTTTTGACCTTCTGCACGACTACTCAAAAGGAGTGGTTAAACGTATGCAGGGCATGGATGTTGACCTGTATATGTTTGTCTGC
Source organism: Lachnospiraceae bacterium (assembly GCA_024698285.1). Taxonomy (GTDB): domain Bacteria; phylum Bacillota; class Clostridia; order Lachnospirales; family Lachnospiraceae; genus UBA2868. The sequence goes on from JAILRJ010000070.1 coordinate 12,369, forward strand.
TATCCGCCGTATTCGGACAGCGAGACGAGAAAGATAGGAGAACTGAATATATTCAACCTGCCGCATATCGAAGATTTTGACGGCGTATTGGTACTTGGTAATGCAATAGATCATGTCGGTGTATACGAGTCGCTTATAGAGCGGTGCAAGGAAGCGAATGTGCCTGTGATATCCACAGGGCGTAAAGATGAAAACGCATATTTTGTCGGAAGCGACAACTATCACGGCGCTAAAGATCTGTATACGCATATCATTGAAAAACACAACATCACACATCCCGTATTCATAGCGGGAAATGCCAATAACGACGATTCAAACACAAGACTTGACACGCTGCGCGAGGTGATGGACGAACACGGACTGAATGCCGATGAAGTTGAAGTGTTCTACAGCATGTGGGAGCCAAAGATCGCCGTGGATCACATCCACGAAAAATACGGTGACAGGAATACACCGCTCCCGGACGCATTTGTCTGTGCCAATGATACGCTGGCAATCGGAGTGTGTATCGCGCTTGAGGAGATAGGATATGAGATCCCTGCGGATACGATCGTTACCGGATTTGATAATGACTATTCCGCGGAGATATACAGCCCTTCGATAACGAGTGTTGATCAGAGGTTCGGTGATCTTGGCGCTTACGCTTTGAGACTGCTTCTGGATCTTATAGATGGCAATAAGCGAAACCGCGAGATGTATGTATCATGTGAACTCTTTGAGAGTGAGAGCTGCGGATGCAACAGCCTCAGGGATATAGATTATCTTCGGCGCATGCAGGGCAAGAGTGTCTTCTATAACCGCATGATGACTACGATCTTCGAGAGAAACGTTACCGTGATCGAAGGAGAGGCACTTGCCGGGGTAACATATGAGGAGTTTGAGACAAACTTAAAACATGCACTTGAGGCTGACAAAACATTTATCGGAAATACGTTTCATCTTGTGATCGAACCGAGCTTCAGAAAGGCAATGTCCAATCTTGATACTCCTTTCCGGACGCGGGGCTACAGCAGAAAGATGGATGCCATATTCTCGATGGAAAATGGTGTAGTCAGAAGCATACCGCAGTTTGAATCAAGAAAGCTTGTTCCGTACATTGATCCCGATAAGAAGAACAGGGTGTTTGTGTTCATCCCCATACATGAGATCATGGAAAACTACGGATATATGGTGTTCGGTGATAACGTCGACATAGTTGGTAACGGCAATCATCTGTTTGAGTTCATGTCAAGGTTCGATACGATAATGTCGAAGGTCAGACAGAACATCAGCCTCCGGATGCTCAATAAGAAGCTTGTGGAACTGACCGAGACGGATACGCTTACAAATGTTAAGAACCGTGCGGCATATGTGTCCAAGGAGAACGAACTTAATTCGGTGATCCGCTCGGGATCTCATCTGTCATTTGCGATAGGTATATTCGATATCAACAACCTCAAGAAGATGAACGACAATTACGGTCATGAGAGCGGGGATACATACATAGTCAACTGCTGCAAAACATTGTGTAAAGTATTCAGAAACAGCCCGGTGTATCGTATCGGAGGAGACGAATTCGCCGTACTCTTGCAGGGCGATGATTACAAGGAAAAAGATACCCTGCTTGAGAGGCTCAGGGGGAAGATGGCGGAGATAAACACCCAAGCAACTTCACCCGAAGAATTCGTGTCGATAGCCGGAGGTATAGGCGTATTCGAGAAAGGCAAGGATGACAAGGTTGCCGATGTGTTCGCAAGAGCCGATGCGGCAATGTATGATGATAAAGTGAAGATGAAGAATGATATTGCGGAAGGAGAACAATCATGAGACTTATCACAAGATCTGATTTTGACGGGCTTGCATGCGGAGCGCTGCTTCTCGAAGCGGGCATCATTGACAACTGGAAATTCGCTCATCCTAAGGATCTGCAGGACGGGCAGGTTGAGATCACATCCGATGACTGCCTTGCAAATGTTCCTTTTGTTGAAGGATGCGGACTGTGGTTCGATCATCATTCGAGCGAGGAAGAGCGTAACGAGCTTGCCGGAAGATACAAGGGAAAGTGTGACAGCGCAGCTCCTTCGTGTGCGAGAGTAATATACGAGTACTATGGCGGTAAAGAGAAGTTCCCGCAGTTTGACGATCTTATGGTCGCTGTGGATAAAGTTGATTCGGGTAATCTTACGATAGATGAGATCCAGAATCCCAAGGGATGGATACTCGTCGGATTCCTTATGGATCCCAGAACCGGTCTCGGAAGATTCCGCAATTTCAGGATCAGTAACTATCAGCTTATGGAAGAGCTTCTTGTAGCCTGCGGCAAAAATACTACCGAGGAGATCCTGGCACTCCCCGATGTGGTTGAGCGTATAGAACTGTATGAAGATCAGACAAAGAAGTTCAAAGAAATGGTCACGGCTCATACGGAAGTGTTCGGAAACCTTATCGTATCAGATCTTCG
>JAILRJ010000089.1:0-19402 GCA_024698285.1 Lachnospiraceae bacterium
TTGATGGTGAGCAGAAGTTCATCAGCCTCCGGCTGCACGATCTTGGAGATCCTGCCGCCGACAAGAGCCGTCTTCAGCTCATCGGTAAGAGCTCTTATTGTGATACCGTCAAGTGCCATGTGATGTATTCTACAATAAAAATCGGTTTATTTAAATACACAATATTTCAGTCCAGATTGATCTTCTTCCTGTTTATGATCAGGCACACGGCATAGTATATGATGGCCTGTATGATCGTAATGACCATGATTATGGCAAACATGTTCCTGTAAACATGTCCGAATGAGGCATCAATGTTATCCGGCGATGAGGTCATCAGCTGCCAGAATCCCGATCCCAGAAACGCAACCTGTGACAGCAGCTGGTTGAGAATGTGGAGACCTATTATGCACAGGATGGCACCGAGGACCTTATGCTCCTGCCAGAGTTGTCCTATGCTTATACAAAAATACATGCACAGTACCCCGGCGATCGGTGTGATAAGGACCATCAGTATCAAAATCATCCTGAAGCCAGGATCGTCGAGGCCCATGAAAGAAGTCATTTCGGTAAATGCCGTCATGAGTTCTTCCCGGGATATATTGACTGTTTTGATGAAACCGCTGCCTGCGATCATTATGGATATAAATGTACTTACGTATGAAAGGAACAGCCATGCAGCCCCTGTTATGACTTTTGAGTGGATTATCATATCCGTTTTAACGGGCAGCGTAAATGTCAGATAACCTTCGGAAGTATAAAGATTTTTGTAGTAACGTATCACCAGATAGATTATGGTCACGACATTGGCGGCGATTATACCGATGTAATACAGACCGACGAATGAGAACATAAATATACTCATCCCGAGTGATTCCGTGGTGTGCGGAATGGTACTGATAACAACAGCGGTAAGGATTCCCAGTACGATCAGCGCTGCATCCAAAGATACCGGCACCTTCCAAGTGGCGATAAAATCATGTTTTATAAGTTTTCTTAACATTTGAACACCTCCCTGAACAGGCCGTCTACCGACTTACCCTCGTTACTCCTGATCTCGTCGACGTTACAGAAGCGGACTATCTCTCCCTGCTTCAGGAAAATAACCTCATCAAGTATATTTTCCACATCGGAAATGAGATGAGTGGAGATCAGGATAGAAGCCTTCTCGTCATAGTTTGTGATTATCGTATTTAAAATATAATCCCTTGCTGCGGGATCGACACCGGCTATCGGCTCGTCGAGGATATACAGGTCGGCCCTTCGGCTCATAACAAGGATAAGCTGGACTTTTTCCTTTGTTCCTTTTGAGAGGGTGCGAAGACGAAGCTTCGGATCTATACCGAGCTTTTCCAGCATGCCGTATGCCCGCTCGGCCTCAAAATCCTCGTAGAAATCCGTAAAATAGTCGATGGTTTCTTTGACTGAAGCGGTTTTTCCGAGATAAGTGGTATCGGGGAGATAGGATATCACCTTTTTGCTTTCGACACCGACCGGGTTACCTTTTACCGTAACGCTTCCGCCTGTAGGCTGAAGCAGCCCGCAGATTATCTTGATCAGTGTTGTCTTACCGCTTCCGTTCGGCCCGAGGAGCCCCGTGATGTGTCCGCTCTCGAGCTCGAAGTTCAGATCGTTAAGTGCGATCACACTTCCGTATTTCTTTGTAAGAGAGTCTACTTTTAATAATGAACTCATGATTCCTCCTTAATAATTGTCTTCCACCAGTTTAAGTACTTCGTCCCTGCCAAGACCCAGCCGTTTCATCTGTATGATGAAACTGTCCACTCCGACGGAGGCGATCCTTTTCCTGAGCGACTCGATCATGTTTGTGTCGTCCGTTACGTAACGGCCGCTGGTGCGTTCGGTATGCATCAGTCCTTGCCGTTCCATTTCACTCAGCGCCCTTTGCATAGTATTCGGATTGACCGAAGCCGCGGATGCAAGTTCCCTTACACTCGGTACCTTGGATCCGGGAGACAGCACCCCCGATACTATGTCATATTCCATGTGTTCTATTATCTGAACAAATATAGGACGATCAGAATCCAGGTTCCATGACATATTCGTTCTCCCTTCGTTTATATTCGTGTTTGTGTTATTGAAGTAGTGTATTAGAACACTAGTACATTAGGATAATAATACAAGCCGGATATTTTGTCAAGAGGATCCCAAAAGGCTTTTCCCTTGACGATATTTGCCTGTTTAACTATAATATATGAAGATTTTCACCCGATCGGAAGGATAAGAGATGCTAAAAAGTATGACCGGCTTCGGCCGTTCCGAATATATCGACGCAAAACGCAAGATCACGGTCGAGATCAAGGCCGTTAACCACAGATATCTGGACTGCTCCATCAAGATGCCGAAGAAGCTCGGCTTCTTCGAGGCGTCCATCAGAACACTCCTCAAGGATTACATCCAGCGCGGTAAGGTCGATGTTTTCATCACTTACGAAGACTACACCGAAGACAATTTCAATCTCAAGTACAACAGAGACATGGCAAAAGCCTACCTGTCATATCTTAAGGAAATGGCAGATGAGTTCGGCATTGAGAATGATGTAAGGGTCTCAACGCTTTCAAGATATCCGGAAGTATTCTCGCTTGAAGAGACTAATGTCGATGAGGACGAGATTTGGTCCGACCTTGATAAGGTCATAAGGGAAGCCGCCGAGTCGTTCGTGGAGTCGCGTATCAAAGAAGGCGAGAATCTTAAACGCGATCTTATCGATAAGCTTGACACAATGCTTTCATACGTCGATGAGATTGAGAGCCGTGCACCCGAGATCATAGAAGAATACAGGAAGAACCTGTTCGACAAGGTCAGGGATCTTCTGGCCGACTCGGCCATAGACGAATCGAGGATGCTCGGAGAGGTAACTCTGTATGCGGATAAGATATGTGTCGACGAAGAGATCGTAAGGCTTCGCAGTCATATAGGAACGACCAAGGATATACTCACAGCCGGAGGAAGCGTCGGTCGTAAGCTTGACTTCATCGCTCAGGAGATGAACAGGGAAGCGAACACGATACTTTCAAAAGCAAATGATCTGGCGACGAGCGATATAGCGATCAACTTAAAGACCGATATCGAAAAGGTTAGGGAACAGATCCAGAATATAGAATAGGCAACCTTAAGAGGTAACATATGAAGAGAAAAGGCGTCCTCGTGATCCTGTCGGGCTTTGCCGGATCCGGCAAAGGAACGATAATACGTGAGCTTCTTGAAAAGTACGACAACTATGCGCTGTCCGTATCCGCTACAACACGCGCCCCGCGAGAGGGTGAAGTCGAAGGTGTTCATTACTTCTTCAAAACCGAGGAAGAGTTCAAGGAGATGATCGCAAAGGGTGAGCTTCTCGAGTATGCCAATTATGTCGGGAACTATTACGGCACGCCCCGTGCATATGTCAAAGATCAGCTTGCAAAAGGCATGAACGTTATACTTGAGATCGAGACCGAAGGCGCGCTTTCAATAAAGAGGGAATACCCCGATGCGGTGCTTGTGTTCGTGATGCCGCCGAGCGTGAACGAGATATACAACCGTCTCAAGAACCGCGGTACCGAGACCGAAGAGGTCATCGCAAAACGCATGAAAAAAGCGGGTATCGAGATATCGGTGGTTGACAGATATGACTATCTGATGATAAATGATGTATTGTCGGAAAGCGTTGAAGCCTTCAACGCGATCGTAACGAGTCAGCAGATGACCGTTTCGAGAAACCGTGATTACATAAACGACAAGAAGAAAGAATTCGAAATATTTTTAGAAGGACAAAAGGAGAATTGAAATGTTACATCCGTCTTACAGCGATCTTATGAAAGTTGCGAACAGCGAGGTTGAAGTGGGAGAACATCCCGTTGTAAACAGCCGTTACTCGATCGTTATGGCAACATCCAAGAGAGCACGTCAGCTCGTTAACGGACGTCCTACCACAGTAAGGGATGCCGAGAACAGGAATCCTCTCTCGGTTGCCATTGAGGAACTTGAAAAGGGTGACATCAAGATACTTGCCGAGTAGGTAACACATATGAAACTGCTTCCCGTTTCACTCGGATGCGATAAGAATCTCGTGGACAGCGAGCACATGATCGCACGTCTGTGTGCCGCCGGTTATGAACTGACCGATGATGCGGACGATGCGGACGTCATCGTGATCAATACGTGCTGCTTCATCCATGATGCCAAACAGGAGAGCATAGATACCATTCTCGAAATGGCGCGCCTTAAGGATAACAAACTTAAGGCTCTTATTGTTTGTGGGTGTCTGGCTCAAAGATACAGGGAAGAGATCACCAAAGAGATCCCCGAAGTTGACGCAGTCGTAGAGCTTCGCGGCAACACCGACATCATAGCGGTCATTGACGAAGTGATGCGGAAAAAGGGAGAAGATAGTCTGACGCATGACGTTCTTCCGAATACAAAGGGAAGAGTCATAACGACACCGGGACATTACGAGTATCTCAAGATCGCCGAGGGATGCGATAAATGCTGCACGTACTGCATCATTCCGAAACTTCGCGGTCCGTACAGATCAGTACCGATGGATGAACTCATCTCCGAGGCTCGAAGCCTTGCCGAAAGAGGCGTCAGGGAACTGATACTCGTTGCGCAGGAGACGACACTCTACGGGACGGACATATACGGGAGAAAATCACTTCCGGAACTTTTATGTAAACTTGCAGAAATTGACGGCATCCGATGGATACGTTTGTTATACGCATATCCCGAAGAGATCACGGATGAGTTGATTGAAATTATGTCAACCAACGCGAAGGTGTGCCGTTACATAGATATCCCGATCCAAAGCGGAGCGGATCCCGTTCTTAAGAAGATGGGAAGACGCACCGATCAGGCGGCGATACGAAACGTTGTCGCAAAGCTTCGGGCGAAGATGGATGACATCTGCATAAGGACGACCCTGATAGCGGGATTTCCCGGTGAGACCGAGGAAGACTTCGAGGAGACATACAGGTTCGTAAACGAGATGGAATTCGACCGACTCGGGGTGTTCTCTTATTCGCAGGAAGAAGAAACGCCGGCATATGATTTTCGGCCGCAGGTCGGAGAGGAAGAAAAGGCAAGGCGCAGGGATGAACTTTACGAACTGCAGCAGGCCGTTTCTTACGAGATCTCGCAGAAGCTGATAGGAAAGCATCTGGAGGTTATCATTGACGGGTATCTGCCCGATGATGATGTTTACGTCGGAAGGAGTTATCGTGATGCTCCCGATATCGACGGACTTGTTTTTGTATATTCGGACCGTGAACTGATGACCGGAGATATGGTAACGGTTGAGGTTACGGACGCCAAGGAATACGATCTGGAAGGAAGAGTAACAGATGAATCTGCCCAATAAACTGACAGTCATGAGAGTTGTTGCGGTGCCATTTTTTGTGGTGCTGATGCTCGCACCCATATGCGGACAGCCGTGTGAGGGATGGGCGAAATGGACTGCACTTGCGTTGTTTATAGTTGCCGCGCTGACCGATCTTCTCGACGGAAAACTGGCAAGAAAATACGGACAGGTGACCAACTTCGGAAAGTTCATGGATCCGCTTGCGGATAAGCTTCTCGTTTGTTCGGCGCTTATATGTCTTGTCGAACTTGAACGCATGCCGGGATGGATCGCCATCATAATAATCGCAAGGGAATTCGTGATCAGCGGGATCAGACTGATCGCGGCGGATGACGGAGTCGTTATCTCGGCCAGCAAATGGGGTAAGTTCAAGACTGTATTTCAGATGATAATGGTCGGATTCATGATCGGTAACCTTCCGATATTCGATCTCGTCACGGCAACGCTCATGTGGATCGCGCTTGCGCTCACACTCATCTCGCTTGCCGATTATATCGCAAAGAACATAGGAATATTCAAGACACTCGGGTAACGGATATGACGCTTGAAGAGAAGGCGGTTGAACTTCTTAAACGGAAAGGGTACAGACTTTCGACGGCGGAATCGTGCACCGGAGGACTTCTTGCGGGGCGCATCATAAACGTATCAGGTGCAAGCGATTGTATTGACGTCGGATTTATTACATACGCGAACGAGGCCAAGATGAAATATCTCGGTGTGTCGGAGGAAACACTTCGCGATCGCGGTGCGGTAAGTTTTGAGTGTGCCAAGGAGATGGCACTCGGAGTAACGTCGCAGATGGATGCGGATGTCGGACTTGCGACAACGGGGATAGCGGGGCCCGGTGGTGGGACTGCCGAAAAACCGGTCGGACTCGTATATATCGGATGCAGTGTTTGCGGCAATGTTAAGGTTGAAGAGTTACACCTTTCGGGAGACCGTGAACAGATAAGAAAAGAAACGGTAACTAAAGCGCTCGAACTGCTTCTGTCATGTCTTGAATGATATTTCGTTTCGGATCACACGATTGGAGAAATGATAATGGATAAGAATAAAGTGTTGTTGTTCTACCCGCCCGGATTTTTGTTCCAGCGCGGTGAGGACAGATGCCAGCAGAACATAAAGGATGCTTCGGCCGAGGCGATGCGTGCGTGCAATGATCTCGGATACGGTGCCGCTATACTGCTTCAGAAAGGTTATGAAGTTAAGCTTAGCGATTACCAGACCGAAGGATGCTCAATGGAAGATCTCGAGAAGGACATGAAGGAATTCGCTCCCGATCTTATCATGATGAGCATAACAAACACGACGATATTCGATGACCTTAAGATACTTGCCGATCTTAAGAAAAAGTACAATCCGGTCATAGTGATAAAGGGTGCGCTGTTCTATGATCCCGAGCAGGAGATGCTCGACATGCTCGAGCTTGACTGCGTTGATTACATGATCGGCGGCGAGGTTGATTTTGCGATCGGAGAGATCGCTGATGTGGCGCTTCGCGGACAGGGATCGCCTTCGGATATTCTTTCGATCCTTTATAAAAATCCCGACGGATCGTTCTCGCGTACCAGATTCCATGAGTGGAACGAGGATCTTGATTCGAGACCTTTCCCTGCAAGAGGGCTTATGAATAACGCACTTTACGTGCGCCCCGATACAAACGAACCCATGGCTACGATACAGACTTCCCGCGGATGCCCGAGCGCATGCGTATTCTGCCTGACGCCTGTCATATCGGGTAAGTGCGTAAGATTCAGAAGTCCTCAAAATGTAATGGACGAACTGACTGAATGTTACAACGTTCACGGCATCAGGAACTTCTTCTTCAAGGCCGATACGTTTACGATCAATCCCGCATGGGTAAAAGAGATGTGCGGACTGATCATCAACTCATCTCTTCACGGCAAGATAGCATTCACGGCCAACTCGAGGGTCAATCCTCTGTCGAAGGAAACGCTCGAACTTATGAAGGAAGCGGGATGCTTTATGGTCGCATTCGGATTTGAGTCAGGCTCTGACGAGATGCTTAAAACTCTCAAGAAAGGTACGACGGTTGAGATGAACCTTCGTGCCGCGAAATGGTGCCATGAGGTCGGTCTTCCTTTCTGGGGTTTCTATGTCATCGGTTTCCCATGGGAGACAAAAGAACACATTCTTGAGACAAAGAAGATGATAATGAAGCAGAAGCCTGATTTCATCGAAGTCAAAATGGCGCTTCCGTTCTACGGAACGGAGCTTTATAAGGCAGCCGAGGAGTTCGGTCTTCTTGCCGAGTCTCCGCTCGGAAGCGATTTCTTCCACTCGGCGCTTAAAGGTACAAAGTATCTTTCACAGGATGAAGTCGAAAAGCTTCGCAAGAAGATACTGCTCGGTTTCTATATGCGTCCGGGATACATATTAAAGAAGATGGGAGAGTGCGTAACTCATCCTTCAATCTTCGGTAACTACGTAAAGTACGGATTCAAGATGCTCGGATCGCTTATCGGAAAGTAACGATAGGAACGAAGAAATGTTATATCAGATATCAAACGGCCGCGTAATGTTCGCGGCCGATACTATACTCGAACATGTTGATTTCGAGGTCAGAAACAAAAACGACAAGATAGCTGTCATCGGCAGGAACGGTGCGGGTAAGACGACACTTTTGAAAGTGATCGCAGGAGAAGTTGAACTTACAAAGATCGACGGAGAGGACTCGGCGATAACGGCACCCGGAAACCCTGCCATCGGTTATCTTAGACAGATCACTTTTGATGACCTGTCGATAACTCTCGATGAAGAGATAAGAAAAGTATTCGCATCGATACTTGATGAGAAAAAGAGGATCGATGAACTTGTCGGACTCATGGATAAGGCTCAGGGCGAAGAGGCCGAGCGTCTGGCGAAAGAGTATACGGCTCTGATGGATGATTTTTCCGACAGGGGCGGATACTATTACGAAAAAGAATACGATGCGATGTTAACTTCGTTCGGGTTTTCGCTTGAAGATAAGAAGAAGCGTTTGTCGGAGTTTTCGGGAGGACAGCTTACAAAGCTTGCGTTCATAAAACTGCTTCTGTCAAAGCCTGACATACTTCTTCTCGATGAGCCGACGAATCACCTCGATATGTCGACGATCACGTGGCTTGAGGAATATCTGGGAAACTACAAAAGGGCGGTCGTTATAGTCAGCCATGACAGGATGTTTCTCGACAGGATCGCTAACGTAGTATACGAGATAACATATCAAAACGTCACCAGGTTTTCGGGTAACTATTCCGACTATGTCGTACAGAAAAAAGAACGGTACGAGAAACAGCTTAAGGATCATATCGCACAGCAAAAAGAGATAAAGCGCCTGACGGAGCTTGTGGAGCGGTTCAAGAACAAGCCGTCGAAGGTCGCGATGACGCGCTCGAAGCTTAAACAGATAGAACACATGGAACTTGTCGCGCGTCCGGCCGATTACGATACTAAAAGTTTTCATGCGGCGTTTACGCCGAAGCTTGAGACCGGTAAGGATGTGCTGTTCATAAAAGATCTTGTGATCGGTTACGACAGCCCGATAGCAACAGTGAATCTCGATCTGAAAAAAGGAGAGAGGCTTGCGGTCATCGGGGATAACGGAATCGGAAAGTCCACGCTTCTAAAAACACTTGTCGGGGAAGTGGAAAAGCTGTCGGGTGATTTTAGCTTCGGGGCAAATGTTGCGATCGGGTATTTCGATCAGAGGATGGCGCAGTACACTTCCGACAAAACGGTAATCGACGATTACTGGGATATGTATCCGATGCTGACCGAGACCGAGGTCAGGAATCAGCTCGGGGCGTTCTGTTTCACGCAGGACGAAGTGTACAAGGACGTTTCGATGCTTTCGGGCGGTGAGCGCGTGAGGCTCTGTCTTGCAAAGATATTTCATACGCTTCCGAATGTGCTTATACTCGATGAGCCGACGAACCATATGGATATGATCGGGAAGGAAACGCTTGAGGCGATGCTTGCAAGCTTTCCGGGAACGGTAATATTTGTTTCGCACGACAGGTATTTTGTGAAGAAGGTTTCGACGCAGATATTGGAGATGCGAACTGACGGTGCTCAACTGTTTCCGTTTGGGTATGAGGATTATGTGGAGAAGCGGGTTCATCCTGCGAATGAAAGCGGAGTGGGTGTCCGCAGGGATGCCACCAAGCGAGTTCCGCAGACGCGAGGGTGTCTCCCGAGCGGCGAGGACTGTCTGAGCGACTGGCGCCCTGTCGGACAGGACCCGCGCAGCGTTGCGTCTGACAGAGTAACTGCTTCACAGGCCGAGCGACTTGCAGGTAAAGAGGAAGAAAAACGACAGCGTAGAATAAAAAAACTTGAAGACAAAATAGAAGAACTCGAAAACAGGATCGACGAACTCAAAGAAGAGTTATGTAAACCCGAATACGCGAGCATGTATTCAAAGCTTTCCGAGATACAGGGCGAGATCGACGCCGCGGAAGCCGAGCTGCTCGAGACTATGGAAATCTGGGAAATGTCATGAGGTGGCACTTGCGAAGCAAGTGACGGAGTACTGATGACAAGGCGACATCTGCATGGCAGATGTTGGGGCGAGCAAAAAAGGAGACAAAAATATGCAGGATAATTTAACTCAGTCAGACATTGACAAGATGGAAGCCGAGATCGAATACAGGAAACTGACGCTTCGTCCTAAGCTTATCGAAGACGTCAAGATAGCGCGTGCTCAGGGAGATCTTTCCGAGAACTTCGAATACTATGCCGCGAAGCGTGAGAAGAATATGAACGAATCGAGGATACGTTACCTCGACAGAATGGTCAGAACAGCAAACATCATTGACGATTCATCGGCGGATGACGAGGTTGGAATCAACAACACCGTTACGGTTGAGATAGTCGATGAAGGCGAGATAGAGCAGTACAAGATCGTGACCACAATCCGAAGCAATTCCCTGATCGGATATATCAGTATCGAATCCCCGATGGGAAAAGCGCTCATGGGACACAAGGTCGGAGACCGCGTAACGGTGCACGTGAATGAGAATGTTTCCTACGACGTCATAATCAATGACATAGACAAATCGACGGACGATAAGGATGATGAAATAAGCCAGTACTGATCAAAAGGTTGTGTTTGCCCGTCAAATGTGATTAAATAAGTAGAAAATCATTACAATCCATGTAATAAGAAAGAAGAGGTAGTGATAATGGCATTACTTGAAAAATGGCGTAAGATGGCATATGACGAAAATGCCGACAAGAACAAGCTTCAGAAGCTCTGGGCCGATTATTTTGAGGTTGAAAAGGGAATATACAAAAAGCTCCTGGCAGATCCCGACACGGCAGTTACGGGAACCGTGGCCGAACTTGCGGAAAAGTATGAGACCGACATCATGACGATGACGGGATTTCTTGACGGGATCAACGACAGTCTCAAAAAGGCCAACAACATAGAGAAGATGACGGAGAAGACAAAGGTAAGCCTTGAGTTTGACAAGGAACTTCTCTACAAGAACATGGTCGCAGCGGGCGCTGACTGGCTGTACGGACTCGAAGAGTGGAATGACATATTCGATGCCGACAAGCAGAAGGAACTCTATAGGGAGCAGAAGGCGAGCCAGACAGTCAGACATGAAGGCCCCAAGATCGGAAGAAACGATCCGTGTCCGTGCGGAAGCGGCAAGAAGTATAAAAAATGTTGTGGTAGAGGCTGGTAGGAGGGACCCACGAAGTGGGAAGAACCTGCCTGCACGCGGAGTCCCATTCTGCGTAGCAGAATTCTAATGGACGACGCACATTATTTATTCGTGAGTGCCCCTCGTATAGGCGCCACAAAGGAGGACAAAGATATGAAAGTTACACTTAAGGACGGTTCCGCAAAGGAATATTCATCGGCAATGTCGGTCATTGATATCGCAAAGGATATCTCGGAAGGACTTGCAAGAGTTGCCTGTGCGGGAGAGATTGACGGGCAGAGGGTTGACCTTCGTTATGTTGTGGATAAGGATTGCAACCTGAACATTCTTACATTTGCCGACAAGGGCGGATGCGATGCATTCCGTCATACGACAAGCCATATCATGGCACAGGCGATCAAACGTCTGTGGCCCGATGTAAAGCTTGCGATAGGCCCTTCTATAGATGACGGGTTCTATTACGATATAGACAGTGACAGACCGATAACGGAAGAGGATTTTCCGGCTATCGAGGAAGAGATGAAGAAGATCGTCAAAGAGGATATCCCTCTTGAGAGATTCGAACTTCCGAGGGCAGATGCGATCAAGTTCATGGAGGAAGCAAAGGAACCTTACAAGGTAGAACTCATCCGTGACCTTCCCGAAGACGCGATAATATCATTCTACAAACAGGGTGATTTTACGGACCTGTGTGCAGGTCCGCACCTGATGTCCACAAAGCCTGTCAAGGCGGTCAAACTGATGAAAGTTGCAGGCGCTTATTGGCGCGGTAACGAGAAGAACAAGATGCTCACGAGAATTTACGGAACTTCCTATACGAAGGCATCCGAACTCGAGGAATATCTTACAATGCTCGAAGAAGCGAAGAAGCGTGACCACCGTAAGATCGGCAAGGAAATGGGACTGTTCATGATGGCCGATGAAGGACCGGGATTCCCGTTCTTCCTTCCGAACGGAATGATACTTAGAAATGAACTGATGAAATACTGGAGGGAGGTTCATTACCGGAACGGCTATCAGGAGATAGAGACACCTGTAATGCTCAACCAGTCGCTCTGGATCACTTCGGGACACTGGGATCATTACAGTGAGAATATGTATACTTCAACGATCGATGAAGAACTGTTCTGCATCAAGCCGATGAACTGCCCGGGTTCCATTCTTGTATATAAGAATCAGCCGAGATCGTACAGAGATCTTCCGATCAGATACGCAGAGATAGGTCTCGTACACAGACATGAGAAATCAGGCGCTCTTCACGGTCTTATGAGAGTGCGCGCATTCCATCAGGATGATGCGCATGAGTTCATCTCAATGGAACAGGTCGGTGAGGAAGTTGAACATATAGTCAGACTGATCGATGAGGTATATGAGAAGCTCGGATTCACGTACACGATCGAACTGTCAACGATGCCCGAAGATCACATGGGCTCACTCGAGGATTGGGAAAAGGCGACAAACGGACTGAAAGCCGCCCTTGAGAAGATGGGACTTCCTTACGAGATAAATGAAGGCGACGGTGCGTTCTACGGACCGAAGATCGATTTCCATGTTAAGGACTGCCTGAAGAGAGAATGGCAGTGCGGTACGATCCAGCTTGACTTCCAGCTTCCCCAGAACTTCGATCTGAAGTATACGGGAGCGGACGGAGCGGAGCATATGCCCGTAATGATACACAGGGTTGTATTCGGATCCGTTGAGAGATTCATAGGCGTACTTACCGAGAACTGTGCCGGCAAATTCCCGACATGGCTGGCACCTGTTCAGGTCAAAGTGCTTCCGATATCGGACAAGTATTTCGATTATTCCGAGAGCGTTCTTGAAAAGCTTAAGGCAGCGGGCATTCGCGCGGAGATCGATACGAGATCAGAGAAGATCGGATACAAGATCAGAGAAGCGAGACTTCAGAGGGTTCCTTACATGCTCATTCTCGGACAGAAAGAGGAAGAGGCGGGCAACATCGCGGTAAGAAGCCGTTTCCTCGGTGATGAGGGCGCTAAGGACCTCGATGCGTTCATTAAAGATGTACGTGCGGAGATCGACGGCAGAGTGCGCAGGGAAGAGACTGCCGAAGACTGATTGATCGTAAGGCGAAAATCATGAGCGGTAACATTATCATCGCCACATCAAAGATAAAGGCGTGCGGGATGTTCTATGACCTGTGCAGACGCATAGGATACGAAGATACGTGGATCGACGCACTTTGGGGTGACATCATATCCGATGACGATATGTATGCCGAACTGTCCTATTATCTTCAAAATCACACGCTGAAGGACAGTGTCAAGATCAGCGGGTACAGCCTGACGGATCTGTATGTGTTCCAGATGGACAAATACAATCTTATCAGGGAGATAGGAAAGAACACGGCCGAATGCAACAAGGAGCGCATGGTCATGAATGCGTTCAGGATGATGATCGACATGAAGGCCGATCCTGAGACGTACGTAAGGCGTCTTGAGGAAGGACGCGGAGAAGACAGACTGTGAACGACGAACGTATAGTCAGATATATGAAGGAAAGAAACGACAGAGCAAAGACAGTTGCATGCGCCATCGCAGTGCAACTGTTTGCTTTGGCGGTGTATTTTTGCCTGAACGCGCTTATGTCGTCCGGCATGTTCCTGTCGCTTTCGGAAGAAGCCGGAAAAGTCCTGATCATATCGCTTGCCGCGGCCATTGCCGTAGGTATATGCGTGTTGAATTATATGACCGTGATACGCGGCAAAAAGGTTTACATAACAAGACCGGACAGTATTGCTCTTCGCGACGGTGAGGAAGTCGTCGATATCGCATACGCTACGGCAAGGCCTGTGCTTATATATAAGATCACATGCAGTCTCGTTGTTATGGCAGCGTCGGGATTGGTTTACATAATGCTATTGGCCTTTATGGAGGATCAGGGTGCGGCAGGTCTCTACGGTAAGATCATTTGCTGCATTGCTTCGGCGATAGCCGTCCTTACGGCTTATCCGTGTATCGACAGGATATCGTGCTACAGAGCGCTCCTGGGACAGACGCATGAACTTTCCATGGATACGGCACCGACCCGTGCGCTTTCATATATCATGGCTTTTGCGGTTCCGGCGTCAGTGTTCGCTTGGTATGTGATGAGATATTTCGGATCGAAGCGGGACATCGCGTGGATAGTATTTCCGGTGTGTCTTCTGTTTGCGCTTGCATTTGCGTTCCTGGCCGAATGGAAAAAGGCGGGATATCCGAAAACATCCGCGTAAAAATCATTTGACAAGTACATTTATATATGATAGATTCTTTGAGGTGACCAAGTGTTACACATACAGGAAAGCAGAGAGATCTCACCTCGCGATCATGTGATTTTCGCCGAAGGCGGATGAGGGTTGGCGAGCGTTAATAATGACCGTTAACGGTGTTTGTTTGTGTTTGATCCTGCTTTTTTGTGTGGCAGGATTTTTTGTTTGCCGAAATTAAGGAGGACAAGACAATAGCAGATTTAATGATCAACGAACAGATCCGTGATAAGGAAGTTCGAGTAATCGGCGAAAACAATGAACAGCTCGGCGTCATGCCTATCGAACAGGCTATGAAGCTGGCGGAAGACGCGGGTGTCGATCTTGTGAAGATCGCTCCGAATGCTGCACCTCCTGTGTGCAGGATAATCGATTACGGAAAGTTCAGGTATGAGCAGTCTCGTAAGGAAAAGGAAGCTAGAAAGAAGCAGAAAGTTATCGAGATCAAGGAGATCCGTATGTCTCCGAACATCGATACGAACGATCTTAACACCAAGATCGCTGCTGCTAAGAAGTTCCTGTCAAAAGGCGACAGGGTGAAGGTTACGCTTCGTTTCCGCGGACGTGAGATGGCCCATATGAACAACAGCAGGTACATCCTCGATGATTTTGCGCAGGCTCTTGCCGATGTCGCACAGGTTGAGAAAGCCCCGAAGGTAGAGGGCAGGACACTAACAATGTTTTTGACTGAAAAGCGTTAAGCACTGCAGTTGAAAGAATACAAGGATTTAGGAGGAACATGTTATGCCAAAGATCAAAACTAACAGATCCGCTGCCAAGCGTTTCAAGGTTACGGGTACAGGAAAGTTAAAGAGAAACAAAGCCTACAGACGTCATATCCTGACAAAGAAGACCACCAAGAATAAGAGAAACTTAAGACATGCGGTGATCACGGACGAAACGAACGTAAAGAATATGAAGAAGATCACACCGTATCTGCAGTAAAGGCAGAAAGAAGGGGCCCACGAAGTGGGAAGATTTCTTACTGCACGACGAGCGCCTATTCTCCGAAGGAGAATTTATATGCGCGAGTCTCCGACAAGAACAGGATTATGACTAGGAGGTAATAAAATGGCAAGAATCAAGGGCGGAATGAACGCCAGAAGAAAACACAATAAAGTATTAAAACTTGCAAAAGGTTACAGGGCAGCACGTTCAAAGCAGTATCGTGTTGCTAAGCAGTCGGTTATGCGTGCTCTTAACACGTCATTCGCCGGCAGAAAAGAGCGTAAGCGTCAGTTCAGACAGCTTTGGATCGCTCGTATCAACGCTGCAGCAAGGATTAACGGTATCTCATACAGCAAATTGATGTACGGCCTCAAGCTTGCCGAGATCGATATCAACCGTAAGATGCTTGCCGAGATGGCAGTAAACGATGCTGAAGGTTTTGCACAACTTGCTGAGATTGCTAAGTCAAAGATCGCATAATCATGATAAGGATCTTATCTGACAGTACGTGTGATCTTTCCGAAGAGATCACGGACAAATACGGTATCACGATCGTTCCTCTCCATATCGTTCTCGGTGAGGATGAATATCGTGACCGTGTCGAGATAACCCAGAAAGAGATATTCGAATGGGCGGACAGGAACAAGACCACTCCGAAGACTTCCGCGGTATCGTATGATGATGCAAAGAGTGTCATCAAATCCGTAACGGATGCCGGAGATGAGGTGATCGTGTTCACGATATCGGGACTCTTCTCGACGACATATAACGTGTTCAACATGGTCGTCGAGGATCTGGGAGTTTCCGACAGAGTAACCGTTATCGATTCCGCGAATCTGTCCACCGGTATAGGGCTTCTCGTTGTAGAGGCAGCGATCATGGCCAAAGAAGGCCTGAGCGCGGAAGAGATAGTCAAAGAGATCACACGCCTTCGTCCGAAGGTAAGAGCGAGTTTTGTAATAGATACCCTTACTTATCTTGCAAGGGGCGGAAGATGTTCGAGTGTTGCCGCACTTACCGGCGGTGTTCTCAGGATCCATCCCAAGGTCATCGTTAAGGACGGCAAGATGGAAGTGTCCAAGAAATATCGCGGACCGATCAAAAGGGTCGTGATGGATTACGTAAAGGACATGCACTACGCGCTTCTTGAGGCAAGGCCCGCACGTATCTTCATAACGCATACGAGCAGCGACAGAGGACTTGTCGAAGAGGTAAGAACTTATCTTGAGAGTCTGAACTACTTTGACGAGATACTCGAAACAAGCGCAGGCGGAGTTATCAGTTCGCACTGCGGTCCCGGAACACTCGGTGTTCTGTTTATAGAAGGCTGATCATAATTTAATATCGACAAAGAAACCTTTGAGATATGTATCCCCCGGAGTTGTGGCACTTCCGTCATAACGCTGGGGGTTTTTGTATGTGATGTTTCCCGAATTGGTATATTCGTTCTGTGCGTATCCCGGATTCGGACGGCGCTTTGCCGCGGGATCCATGGAAGAGTATGCCTTGGCAACCTCCATCCTGTTCTTTGGGATCATGATACCGTCTTCGGTATCGCGTCTTCCTACGGCATTAAGAGATGCGGTATCCTTGGCCGGAGTGTTTGCCGACTCAACCTTGGGATTGAGCTTCCCGGAAAGGTGGTCTACCGCGTGAAGAAGCTGCTGCCGCTTCTCCTGCTGGGCCGCACTTAAGGAAGGCATCCGGTCGAGCTCTCCGAGCTGTTGCTGCCGCTTCTCCAGCTGCCTCTGCAATTCATAGTTCCTTCCGCTGTAAGGACTGCCTGACTGTCCGTTATTAAAAAGGCCGTATGAATTGATACCCATATCGAGATTATATCACATTTGGGCTGAAAAATACATAAATAAAGGGTTTTTGATAAATTTTTATAATATGTATTGACAAACAATATTATACGGCGTATAGTATCATACAGAAAAGGATATATGACCATATAAGAAAATCACAAAGGAGGAAAATATATGACGTATCAGTTGACGGCACCGCTTCTGGACGCGTGTGTTCTCGGTATCGTCGATAGCGAAGATTCGTACGGCTATACTCTGACACAGAAGATGCGCCAGGTTGTGGATATTTCGGAATCAACGCTGTATCCGGTACTTCGTCGCCTGCAGAAAGCGGGACATCTCAGGACTTATGATGCTCCGTTTCAGGGACGAAACAGGAGATACTACGCGATAACGGACGAAGGAAAGGTCCTTCTGGAACACTATGTAAACGAATGGGGTGTATATAAGGGCAAGATCGACGAATTGCTCGGTTGCGCCGAGGCAGCCGGTGAGAATACCGACGGAGGTGACAACGATGAACAAGGCTGAATATCTTAAAGAACTTGAAAAGCGTCTTAAATACATCCCCAAAGAGGACAGGGAAGACGCCTTGGAGTATTACACGGAACTGATAAGCGATATGGAGCTCGACGATGCGGCGGATGTTATCGAAAAGCTCGGAACACCGAAGGACGTTGCAAAGAAAATAGTTGATGAATGCGGTGAGAAGGCCGAACAGGCTTATGAAGAGAATAAGACCGTCAAAGGGCATGCAACCGTTGTCTGGCTGTCGATACTCGGAGCTTTATCACTTCCGTTATCTCTTCCTCTGGCGATCGTTGTGCTGGCACTCGCATTCTCCCTCATCGTTGTTATAGTATCGATCCT
This sequence comes from Lachnospiraceae bacterium, assembly GCA_024698285.1. Lineage (GTDB taxonomy): Bacteria > Bacillota > Clostridia > Lachnospirales > Lachnospiraceae > UBA2868. The sequence continues at coordinate 17,908 of JAILRJ010000089.1, forward strand.
GCTGACATTGGCAGTTACGGCGTTTGCGCTTGTTGTCGGAGGAGTCGGCAGCCTTGTGGTAATGTGGGCGGCCCCTGGAATTGCACAGAAGCTTGTGATACTCGGAATGGGACTTGTAAGTCTGGCATTCGGCGTACTGATGGGAATCGGAGTGTTCTACCTGACACGACTCATCATAAGAGGTTTATTTCGCAGGAATCGTAAGGATAAGAAGGAGACGGAATAATGAACAAGACAGTAAAGATCATTTTGATCATAGCAGTTTGCCTGATCCCCATAGGGATCATCGCAACGATCATCGGATTAAGATTTGGCGGCCAACCCGGCTGGAGCGTGGATTTTAGTAACGGATCATTTTCGTCTGCTTCCGATATGGTTTCGGAAACCGTGGATCTTGAGGAGTTTGATTCCATAGATCTTGCTACATCGACGGCAGATGTAAATATCATGCGCGGGGATTCATATAAGATAGAATACAAGGCACGCAAAGGAAAAGAGCCGACTATCAGGCAGGAAAGCGGAAAACTTACCGTTACGCAGCCTTCAATAGGATTTGTTATGTTCAGCTTCGGACTCACCGAAGAGAATACGTACAACATCTATGTTCCCGAAGACAGCAAGGAGATCGAGCTTCACGCAAAATCCTCAACAGGCGATATCCTGCTTGATAGGATCAAGGTTTCGGGAAGGATCGAAGCAAGTACTTCCGATATACTGCTTAACGATATCGAGGGCAAGGAACTCGAGATATCAGTCAGCTCCGGAGATATAAACGGAGATAAGGTTAAGGTTGAAAAGACCAGATTCGAGGGATCGACAAGTGACATCGCGATGCTTAGACTGTTTTCCGATGACGTATACTGCCATACATCAACCGGTGACATAGATATCAATGATTCGGTCGTTTCGAATATGAGAGCGGAAGCTTCAACGGGAGACGTGACCTTACAGCTTAACGGAAAGGCTGATGACTATTCATACAACATCAAGGTTTCAACCGGAGATATTGTTGTAAACGGCGAAGAAAGCGAGAAAAGCTTCTCAAAAGACAACGGATCTGACAATAAGATCGATATCAACACATCAACGGGAGATGTATATGTGACTGTTAAGTGATTTTCTCCTTGACATAATTGCGGCTTTCCTATACAATTAACTACGCTCGTCCGAAGGGACACGGCAATCGGGGTGTGGCTCAGTTTGGCTAGAGCGCTATCTTAGGGAGGTAGAGGCCGCAAGTTCGAATCTTGTCACTCCGATTGAAAAAGACCGCAGTAATGCGGTCTTTTTCAATGCTACGTTTTTTCAACATTCACTTCCAAACACTATTTTTGGGTAATAAATGGCACTTCAAATGGCACTTTTTGTTACTGATTTATTCTCGCACTCCTTATTTTGCTTTTATTCGCCTCAAAATGGTTCGTAACAGTTTTGCCTGCTTATATCCCTGCACTGCAATCGAAAAGCCGTTATATGGCCGGATATTGATAAATAT
>JAILRJ010000039.1:0-26651 GCA_024698285.1 Lachnospiraceae bacterium
CAGAAGCTTTTCGTCCGGCTTGTAAGTTGGGATTATAATGTCTGTCAGCATATCTTGCATTTAATAAGCGTTTTTATTGATAAAGCCCCTGAAAATGGTAAGAAACAGGATCTTGATATCGAATTCGAGCGTCCAGTTCTCAATATAGTAAAGATCGTGCTCTATACGCTTCTCGATCGACGTGTCACCGCGAAGTCCGTTTATCTGGGCCCATCCCGTCAATCCGGGACGCACCTGATGCTTGATCATGTAACGCGGTATCTCTTCCCTGAACTTCTCGACAAACTGGGGTCTCTCGGGTCTGGGACCTACGAGCGACATCTGTCCGACAAGAATGTTAAAAAGCTGCGGCAGCTCATCAAGACTCGTTTTTCTGAGGAACCTTCCGACCTTTGTGACTCTCGGATCGTTCTTCGTCGTCCATCCCTTTGCCTCCTCGGTCTCGGTCTGTTCGATCATCGTCCTGAACTTGTACATGGAAAAAGGCTTGTTATGAAGTCCGACACGCTCCTGCGCAAAGATCACGGGACCTTTGCTCGTAAGCTTAATAAGAAGCGCGGATATTATCATGATCGGTGATGCAAGCACTATACCGATCAGCGATCCGACTATATCCATGGCACGCTTTACCGCGGCATTTAATGTATTCGTGAGCGGGACGTGACGAATATTGATGACCGGAAGTCCCTGTATATCCTCGGTATAAGGACGGTTCGGGATGATACCTGCATAATCGGGAATGAACTTGGTGTGGACACCCGATTTTTCACACAGATTTACGATCTCCTTCAGCCTGCCGTACTGTCCCAGCGGGAGTGTGATCGCTATCTCGTCAAGCTTGTTCTCGGGAAGTATGAGCGGAAGGTTATCGATGGTTCCGAGAACCTTAACACCTTTGTATTCGGTACCCCTCTCGGTATTGTCGTCGAGTATTCCCCTTACGACATAACCCCACTGGGGATTGAGGAGTATCTTGTTGATATAGCTCTCGGCGGAACCCGAATATCCGACGAGAAGCACGTATTTGATATTGTAGCCCTTCTGCCACCAGAACATCATAAGTGCTCTCATGATGTTTCTGACCGCTGTCTCAAGGCAAATACACATAGCCCAGAATATGAAGATCATCTGCCTCGAGAAATCGGGCTGGTTGATCACATACAGCACCATCATGAATATGAGTGCGCCGATGGTATTGGCCTTGATAACGTTAAGGAGTTCCCTCTTTCGTCCCGATGCGCGTCTCGTATGATAAAGGTCGAGCTGCGAATACAGAATCAGATAGCCGGGCACAAGAAAATAAAGGGCCGTCATATACGTCTGGATGGACAGACCCTCATCATAAAGAAGCAGCCCGCTCTGGAACTTCAGAAAATAGGCAAATACATAACTTACAAATATGACAAATGCATCGATAACAAGCGTCAGCCTGTTAATGAGCCGCTGATTGTCCCTGATCATAATTACCTCTTCGGCGCCCTATCCGGTTATGCGCCTTATCATATTTAACCACAATTCAAGCTGAATGCGGAAATAGTTTTTGATAAATCTCTTGTCGAAAGGATATTTTCTGCCCGCAACGCACATCAGATATCCTCTCTTCATGCCCGACAGATATTCCCTTCCGTAGCCCTTGCATATGAAGAAAAGGGCCTTTGTGCCGAATCCTATGAGAAGGAACGGCAGATTTATGATTATCTGAAGCGCGGGCATATTCTTGTATATTACATACCAGCTGTTCCTGGATGCGAGCCTTACCTTGAAAGGATTGTACCTTCCGCCCGTGGAGCCGCTACCCGCATGGTACACAACGGCCTTCGGCGTGTAACGGTTGACGTACCCCATTATCCTCGCGCGGTATCCGACATCAACATCCTCAAGGTACGTGAAATGGAGCTCATCGAAATACCCGATCTGCTCGAACAGCTCTTTCCTGTATATGGCCGCTCCGCCGCAGGCGGAGAAAATCACAGCTTCCTTGTCGTACCGGCTGCTCCTGCCGTCTTTTCCGAGAGAAAATGCCCATCCGAGAGCGCAGTACAGATCCCCGGCCGAATCTATCCTGTCGGGAGCGTTCATCTGAAGCATCTTGGATGCAACCGAGAACGTATCGTCATGCGCATCTATCGCCTTATAGAGCTCCTCGACAAACGACGGATCGGCTTTCGTATCGTTGTTTAAAAGTATCAGATACTTTGTCTTTGTGACTTTGATCCCTTCGTTGACGGCGCGGCAGAAACCGAAGTTCTGGGAAAGCGGTATCAGTCTTACACCCTCATAGTCTTCCGCTATCTTTTCCGAACCGTCCTCGGATGCGTTATCGACCACGATGATTTCCGCCTTCATCGTCTGTGCCGCAAGCGAATCAAGGCAATCCTTCAAATACTTTATGCCGTTGTAGTTAGGTATTATTACGGTTACTTCGCTCATTTTCCCCGTCTCTTGAATACCGCCTTCGGCGTGTAATATATATCAAACCTGTCCTTAAGTACAACATTCGGGAACCATTCCTTCACGGCATCCCTTCGAAGCAACACGCAGTCATGCGCAAATCCCCCGGAAAGCCGGTCAAGCACCGTTCTGTGAAGATATCCGGAAAATCTCTTGTTCTGTCCCGCATACCTCGGCACAAGTTCTCCGCTGTCAAGCCTGTCGAATCCGGCACTTTCCACCTTTCCGTCACGTCCTATGATCCTTCCGGTAACGGCTCCGACATTTGCCATATGCATGCACGGCAACATTTCTTCAATGAATTCGTCGCTTAACGGCACGATATTCGTCCCGAGTATCATCACGAACTCATCCTTGAACGATATCGAGGCGAAATCCCTCATCCTCTCGAGTTCTTCCGGTGGGATCGTCAGTACGTTCGCATAGAAAGGAGCATACTCTATTCCGAAGAATCCCAGATGTACCGTATCGGTCACGCTGGCGCTTATTCCCGCTCTTTGGAGATGGTCCGAAACGGCTCTCCTGCCCGCCTCATAGGCATACAACTTCGCATCGGGATTGTCCGACGTCGAACCCGGCGAGCTTCTCCAGTGATAAAGCACTTTTTTCACGTGAAGTATCTGATCCCGCCTTACTCCTTCGGTGCATCTTAATATAAAATCATGGTCCTGGGCACCGTCGTATTCGCTCCTGAATCCGCCGACGCCTTTTGCAAGATTGGCATCAGCCACGAAAAAGTGACATATATAATTGTTCGTGCACAAAAGCACGGGATCGAAATCGGGCTTGATGTTCGGATCATAGTACTGCGTCCCGTCGAAACTTACCTTATCCTCGTCGGTATATACCGCCATGATCCTCGAAATGGATTCGGCCTCTCGGTTGCTGTTTCCGGCTTCCTCCATCGCGGTCATTATATCAAACAGTGCCGTGTTCTCAAGAAGATCATCATGATCAAGAAGCGCCACGTAATCACCCGTGGCATGTGCAAGGGCCCTGTTTGTGTTTCCGGATATCCCTTCATTGGCGCTCAGTCTGACATACTTGACCTTGTCGAATATCGTGCCGAACGAATCCCTGCATATCAGGTTGTATTCCTCAAGAAACGCCCTGACTATGCTCCTCCTCGAATCGTCGGGGCTCGCGTCGGCAAGGATCAGTTCCCAGTTGCCGTATGTCTGCTCTCCGACACTGTCGAGCATCTCACGAAAAAGCTCAGGATCCGTCTCATATACCGGAACAAGTATCGAGAACTTAAAAGGCTCGGAAAACTCATGGCTTCTCTGATAAGCAATTTCCTCGTCCGATATCCTCTCCGGCGCATAGTATTGCTCCTCTTTGTCCCGCGCCATGCGTTCCATCGCCTTCGAGACGGTGGCTTTAATGCCGTTTCGCTTAAGGAATCTTACTCCCCTTTTGAAATAATGTCTGTCTGACCCCATCTGACCCCTTTATATTTCCTCTTTTGCAAAAACTTCCAGTTCTTCGGGCGTTCCGAGCACATGTACGCATTTTGCGTCCACAAGGCATATCCTGACCGGAAGCCCCTTCGATATCATGTAATTATAAAGAGGGGCAACGTATTTCTCCCCTTTTTCCATGTTCGCATCATCCGTGTAATACTCCCGGTACATCCTCTCGTAAAGAGAGCACGACGAGAAATAATACGCTCCGAGCGTACAGTTGTCGGAAATCCGCTCTTTCTCGCGGACGAGCGTGGCATCCCCGGCTTTGTTTACCGCAACAAAGCTCCAGTGATCGCCCGGTGCGTTAAAGCACGGAATGAACCCGTCCCCGCTTATATCTTCGCTCTTCATGCATCCCGCTTCGACATATGTATCGATATTGTATATCAGAAGAGCGTCATCAGCCTTCCAGTACGGCGCCGCAAGCATCGCCGTCGTTGCCTGTCCGTCCGTGGGCGCATCGAGTTCGATGACGTTGGCTCTTTTTGAGTCACCCGTTATCTCCTCCCACTGTCCGAGGATAAAATCACGTGCCTCATCCTCGCGCCTTACGATAAAAAAGTAATCGTTATCGGGGCTGTAGTAGCCCTTAAGGCTCTCCATCGACCACGCAAACAGTGATTTGTTGTGGACCGTGATCTCGTATTTGGGAACCTTGTATCCGGCCTTTTTGAATCTCGACCCGAGACCCGCCATCGTTATAACTACCTGCATCGGTCTCTCCTTACTATCTCGTCGAGCTGCTCAACACTCTTTTCAAGAAACTCCGAAGGCCTGACGGTACGATCGTCAACGTAGAATCCGTGATGTCCCGGCCAGGGCTTTCCGTATACGATCTCGTCGTAGGGAATATCCCACTTGTCGAGCCACTCTAGCAGTATCTTTGCCGTTTTGGCATTGATGAGACCTATATTGCAGTTAAACGAGTTCATGTTGCGGCTTGTCAGCAGTACGATCTTAGCTCCGCCGCTCTTATACTCGCGGATCTTGTCGACCATTTCCTTGTAGGGGACAAGATCCTCATATCTTTCGTTTTCCTTTTTTATCGGACAGAGCGTTCCGTCCACGTCAAACACAAATGTCAGATCTTCGTACATATCATTTCTCCAGACTGTCCAGTATGGCTATGGCATTCAATATGAATCCGAGGACTTTCTTCGGCCTGTCCATATGAAGTGGCAGCATAGACAGGAACAGTGATGCCTCATAGAGTCTTATGAGCCTGACATCTATTCCCGCGGCCGACAGTCTGTCCCTGAAAAGTTCCATGAACAGGCGGTTATCGGCGTCAACCTTCACTCCGGCCTTCATATTCTCATCTATCGTTATCTCATACAGATCGCTGTTGAAAAAATCATAATGTCCGCATATCGAATGCGAAAGCTTGGCGTAATCGTAGAAAGGATCCATGTACAGATCCTCTTCCTTCAGGGCACCCTTCGGATCTATCAGTATCACGAACGAATCGGAATTCGAATACAGTATGTTGGAAAAGCACAGATCACCGTGGCTGACTACCCTTACGGGTTCGAAGACGGTGCTGCTCTGCATCCGGTCGTACATATTGACGTATCTTGTCACTATCGCGTCTATATCGGGGTAACCGGTCACGGATGCTATAACGGCCGAAAGTGCCTCATAGCCTTCCGTCTCCTTCAGCTGCCTTATCCGGTCATATACCTTTGACACATACTGTCTCTTTGCCTGTGCCTCATACTCCATCTTAGGGATGCTCTCGCTCTTTCTGTGAGCGAGAAAATAAAACAGGTGCCGCAGTATATCCCGAAATTCATCATAAGATATGGATGAATGTACATATCTGATCGCCAGGTCGGTCATGTGGTACCGCTGCATCGCATAACTTGCCGAAGTCTCATCCTCTTTGAAGTCAAACGGACGGGCGAACCACTGCTTCATATAGTCGGGCAGAAGGCCGTAGAAAGTGTACTCCGCCCTGATCTTGTCCTTCTTCGACGAAGACTTTACTACCGTGTACTCATCTCCCGCCAGACTGTTGAAGAATCTCGCATCGAATCCGCCGGTGATGAACGACCTGAAGTTTGCAATATCAGACAGATCCGTGAATGCATCGCTTACGATCTCTGTATATCCATCAAGATCGGCCATTGAAGCGGATCCGTAGGCATTTGCATCGCTAAATATAACGCATGCTATTCTATTTGCACGTGTTATTTTATAATTCTCGTGAGCGTACCCTGCTTTGTATACAATCGTCTCGACATCCTTGATACTAGCGACTCCGAAGTCCGAGAAGTATAAGATAACAGCTGTATTGTTTAATCCGGCTATCTCTTTGTCTCCGGCATCATAGAATCCGGATACTCCGGGTATACCCAGGAATACGTCCCTTGTCCTGTCCCTGAGCGTGCGTCTCTTATATATCGTATGTCCGAAGCTCTTATTACCGGTTATTCCCGCTATGTCTTTGCCGGGTCTTCTTGAGTCGTCATAGACTACGGCTACGTTTCTTACCATTTGATGTAATCCTTTAAATGCTTTGTCTTATATGCGATAACGATAAACCTCACGGTAAATATCACGGTCAGTACCGCAATGACCGCCGCCGATGTGTTCGTGTACCACATCTTAATATCATAATTCTTTCCCGAAACTATCGATTCGATATATGCCCCGAAATCGGCGACCGCAAATGTCCCGTCACATATCTTCGTAAATCCGGCCAGGACCGTCATCTCAAGTATCCATGCCGCCAGCGAGAACAGAAACAGTATGCCGTAACGCCCCGCAACAAGATCCCTGACATACGTGTACCATCCGTTCACGTGTTCGAGTGCCGAGAGCGCCATCATGGATCTCTTCGAGTCTCTTGACGTGATTATGTACCTGTTCAGGAACGTATATGATGCGGGAAACACCATATATGTAATGACTATGACCGCGACAAATGCCACCAGCAGTATCGTCGGGACCGCCACACTGCCCGTATACAGTATCTGATACGGCAAAAGGATCAGGCACAGCGCGAGCGTATCAAAGAACCTGTCTATCAACACCGAGAAAAAACCCGTTTTGAAGCCGCGGGATATTCTCGAGAACGCGATAATCCTGTATATCTCACCGAGCTTGTACGGTATCAGCAGATTGACAAGAGTCGTCCTCAGATAAGCCGGAACAAACCTGTCAAATGACACCTTTTGGTCCATAACGATCAGGTACAGTCTCATCATCTTTATAAGATGCACGCATATGAAGATGACAAGAATTACCGCACCGATCAGTATCTTCATACGGGATCCGCCTCGTATTTTTCCACGATCTTATCCCTGTATTCGGAAGTTATGACTGCCGGGTCCTTCCTGTACTCATTGAGCATGGACAGGACTTTAACGGCCTGGTTTGCCATCTTGACGTTGGAAACCTGATCGTCCTCTCTCCAGCTGATCGGATAGAACTTTATATCGTGTCCGTAGAACTCCGATGCCATTATCATGAGATAATTGAACATAAGATCATCTCTGAACTTCTCGTAGAAGCGTGATCTGAGCATTTCCACACTGTATATGTTAAGCCCCGATCCGAGATCGTATATCCTTCTTCCGAGCACAAAAGCAAACAGGAAATTGTATACAATATTCCCGATCGTACGGATCGTAGAATATCCGGTCAGTTTTGAACCCGTCATGAACCGGGCGCCGAGTATGCAGTCGTGTTTCCTGTAATATCTCTTTCCGAGTACCGGAATGAAATCGGATACGCTTCCCTGATCGTCCCCGTGAAGCACCATCACATAGTCATATCCGTGTTCTATAGCGTAATCGAATGCAACCTTGTGTGATCCACCGAGACCGTAGTTCTCACGGTTACGAAGGAGCGTGATCGGCATGCTCGCATGCGAGCGCATGTAATCAATAACCGCATCTTCCGTTTTGTCGGTACTTCGGTTGTTTACAACAATGATCTTGCTGATAAAGGCCATTTCGGCGGGCCCGAGCTGATCGAGCACGCGGACTATCTGTTTCTCGCAGTTATATGCGGGGATGAACAACAGTATCTTATCGTTTTGCATGACAGGCCTCCTTTACTGTTCGGGATAATAGGTCAATAGGCTTCGTTTATATCAAGATCCGTCAGATGGATGTTTTCCTCGAGCTTCTGTGAATCGGGATCCACTCCGTCGGGAATGATATTCTTCTCCTCGCGGTAATCGTATACGATCATCTCTTCCTTATGTTCGGTATAATATGCCACTGCTCTTGCGGCATCAATGCCGACCATGTTGAGGACATGCTGGTTGTAATGATACTGATCCTTCATATACTCGGTGCTGACCCTTGTGAGTATTGTAGTCGCAACGGCATAATATCCGCTTTCCGCACATATCCTCTTCTGCATGTTGATGATATTGAGGAATATATCCTTGTAATCTATCGTTCTGCCGGGCATGATCATAAATACTTTCTGAAGGCCTCCGATGAACAAGGGGCGCATAATATCATCAAGCGCCGTCCTGTATACTTCGGGGTCCGTTCCTTCGATCGCATCGGACTCCCCGTGAAGCCACAGAGCGTACAGATGTCCTATCGTATACCCGTTGTTCTTAAGCCACGTAACCGACGTGTCAAATCTGTTCTTAACATCATCTATGACGCCCTGGGTTTTCCATGTTGTCATATCCGTGGCGCCCATCGATATCGATACGGCGATGACCTTTCTTCCGGTCCTCTTGTGGTATTCGTTCACGAACGATGATACGAGGGACCCTTTCTTGGCTCCGGGATACTCATGAAGACCCGTCGGGCAGTTCTCGTTTATACCGAACGGCTCGGTTATCGGATAGAGCTTTGTCGGATCTGACACAGCCCTAAACTCCATCCCGGCATCCTCCGATACGTGAGGTGCCGCGGATGCGTCTCCTCCCGCTCCGGACATGTTTGACTGGCCCATGAAGAATATCAGATCTATATCCTTGTTCTCAGGTGCGGGCGGCTCTTCCTCCTCGCCTTCATCCTCTCCGGAAGACTCGGGACGCTTTGTCTCCCCCGAGAACGTACCGCCGAGACCGTCGGCGTTATCATCGGCAACGGCATCCCCGGATGTTTTACCGGATTTATCCTCTTCCGTCTGTGTTTTTTCCTTCTCGCCCGTGCTTTTTTCAATCGGCGTCGTATTAATACCGCACGAGCACAGGAACAGTGCCGCGATCAGAACCGACAGCAGCACCGGCATCCTTGATAACGTTTTTTTCAAATAACTCATAAATTGATCCCTTTTTATCCTTTTCCTCTTATCTTTTGCCTGTCACTTCTTCTCAAGCGTCATCTTACGCGAGATGAAGTTATATACCATGACCACACCGGTGGCAAACATCTTAACGGCGGCAGTCACGTATGACGGATATTCCTCCGTAATTGCGGGAAGCATGTTTTCCGCCATCAAAACGCCGAAATACATGATCGCCGAATTGATTCCCATACCTATGAGCGACAGAAGGAGAAAGATCGTAAACTCTTTACCCCGGTTCATGTCATCCCTGCGTTCGAACACGAACTTCATACTCATGAAGTAATTGTATACGAGCGAGATACAGAAACCGAAAACGCTTCCGACGGTGGCGGCTGTTGCCACATTCATGCCGAAGACTCTGCAGATCTTCGATACTATGAGCGTTATGATAAAATCTATTATGAATGAAGTACCCCCGACCAGACCGAACTTAATTATCTGCGCCAGGAGCTTCTTTCTCCTGTCCTCTTTTGACAGTTCCTCTTTATCCATTATCCTTTTTCCTTATCAGTTTCATGCAAAGTACGGTAACCGCTACCGCAAATGCGTAATATATCACTCCGACCGCCGCCTTCGATGCGATATTCTCGTTAAACAGCCTCAGGCCGAAGTATACCGCAAAGAGAAGGACTATATACCAGCACAGGAGTGCGTTTTGAATCTTTTCTCCGGATTCTTCCGGAAAAAACGTCCCAAACATCATCGCGACCGCCGACAATACGAAGAAGTCATATGTCCTGTGATACGTAAGAACGAGCGACCACAGTATCAGGGAAGCAAACAGAATATTCTCCCGTCCCTCGGGAAGTTTGAGCGTCATAACCGTCAGGATCACGGCAATTGCAAATGCCACAATGATCGAAACCTTTCCTCCGAGGAGGACACCGAGGTCTATCCCGCCTTCAGCCGCAAGGGCCGAAGCCACTTCAAGCGGTGCCTTTATCATGTATATAAAACTCTTTCCGAGCCACATGGCCGCACACTGTGTCAGCACAACATGTCCGAGGACGGAGAACGCGATCTCCTTATACCTCTTCCTGTAGATGAAATACAATGCAAGCGGTGCGGTCAGCGTATATTTGAAATATGACACGAACAGGCACAGCGATACGAGCATGCAGCGAAGCGCCGCAGACCCCTTCGGAGGATTATCCTCGAAATACACCGCCAGCATAAAGAAAAAGAATGCAAACAGTGTGTGCTGTCCGACACCTATCTGGTTTCGAAACGGTGTCCCGGCGAGCATCAGGAGCGAGACAGCAGCATATACGAACCCGTCGGTCGTCCTGAAGAACGTTTTTCGAAGAAGCACGATGATGCCTGCCGCAAACAGGAGATTCAGCACGCACCAGACCGTCTTTGCCGTCTGAGCGGGAATGAGCGTCATCGGTCCGAGGAGCATCAGGAGCGACGGAAACTGATTGGCTTCCATCTTCTGGGTAAGGCCCCTGTCGGTGAACATCCTGTAAAATTCATTAAGTTCCGGATACCCGGAAGCCTTTTGGGGATCCTTCGACAGTTCATAAGGATCTATCTTGAGGCTTAACGCCTTTGCCGCATCCCACTGGAAATCCTGAGAATACGAAACGGCATTTCTGACACCCGCGAATACAGACACGGCAGCCATAAGCGCCAGAACGCAGAGCACAACGATCCGTACCGTTTTGTTGGCGCAAAGCTCCTTCAGGCGATCCATCCGTTATCCTTCCAGTTCCTTTATGACCGCTGCCTTGAAGCTTTCAAGCTTCGCCTTGGCATCTTCCATGTTCCTGCCCTTGATTCCCATGTAGAACTTGATCTTGGGCTCGGTACCCGAAGGTCTTGCGCAGCACCAGCTGTCGTTTTCAATGTCAAAGTACAGCACGTTCGAATTCGGAAGTCCCGCGGGTGTAACTTCTCCCGTGGCAAGATCCGTGATCGTGTTCTTGGTGTAATCCCTGAACTTAAGTACCTTGAGTCCGTCGAATTCCTTCGGGGGATTGGCACGGAGCTTATCCATCATATCTTTTATCTGCTGGGCTCCGTCGATACCCTTGAGGGTGATTGTATGAATACCCTCCATGTAGAACCCGTACTGTCTGTATATCTTCTGCATCTGATCCCAGACCGTGATGCCGTTATATTTGCACCATGCGGCAACCTCGCACAGGCACATTACCGCAACTACGGCATCCTTGTCTCTTGCGTGGGTTCCGGCCAGACATCCGTAACTCTCCTCAAGGCCGAATACATACTCGTATTCATGATTCTGCTCGAAATACTTGATCTGTTCACCGATATATTTAAATCCGGTGAGAACTTCGATAAGTTTAACGCCGAACGCTTCGGTTATCGCATCGGCAAGGTTGGTCGTAACGATCGTCTTAACGAGCGCGGCATTTGCGGGAAGCGTGCCCGCTTCCTTCTTCTCCCTGAGGATATATTCAGCGATGAGCATACCTGACATATTTCCGGTAAACGGAATGTATTCACCCGTCTGTGCATCCTTTGCATATATTCCGAGACGGTCCGCATCGGGATCCGTTGCAAGAACTATGTCGGCATCTTTCTCCTTGGCAAGCTTAAGTGCAAGCGTGAATGCCTTCGGATCTTCGGGATTCGGGTACTCGAGTGTCGTGAACTTGGGATCCGGAAGCTCCTGCTCGGGAACAACATATACGTGCTTGAAACCGAGTTCCGAGAGAATCCTTCTGACCGGGATGTTTCCTGTGCCGTGGAACGGCGTATATACGATCTTTATTGAATCGGCCACCGCTTCGATGATCTCGGGATGAATGATCTGCTTCTTGAGCTCGACCATGTATTTGTCATCGATCTCCTTGCCGATCACATTGTAAAGTCGGTTTGCGATAGCCTCCTCTTTGGCCATCGTCTTGACATCGTTGTAATCCTTTACCGCAAGAACCTCATCTATTATATCCGTATCCCGGGGCGACGTGATCTGTGCGCCGTCCTCCCAGTATACCTTGTAACCGTTGTATTCGGGGGGATTATGGCTGGCCGTAACAACGATACCCGCCGTACACCCGAGTGTTCTTACCGCGAACGAAAGCTCCGGAGTGGGGCGAAGTGTTTCAAACACGTAAGCCTTGATCCCGTTGGCATTAAGACACAGAGCCGCCTCATCCGCAAACTGGGGAGACATGAATCTCGAGTCGTACGCGATCGCAACACCCTTGTCCTTTGCGTTCTGCTTTGTTATGTAGTTCGCAAGGCCCTGGGTCGCACGCCTTACGGTGTATATGTTCATCCTGTTTGTGCCGGCTCCGATAACACCGCGAAGTCCTCCGGTACCGAATTCAAGATCCTTGTAGAACCTGTCCTGGATCTGAGCATCGTCATCCTTGATAGCGGCAAGCTCCGCTTTCGTGGCATCATCGAAATAATCGTCCTCACACCAGTATCTGTACTGCTCCATATAGCTCATATCAAATCCTCCTTTGTATTACTTATTCAACCATGCTCTTTCTGTTTCCCGCCAGAACAAAGTTGGAATGATCAAGTGAAAAGTTCGGGTTGAAATACGGATCCCCGGCTTCAAGCTCGGCCTTCCATTTCTCCCTGAAATGTTCGCATTCCCTGTTGTATCTGTCCGCGTTTTCCTTCGATGCCTTCTCTGTGACATCGTCTCCGCGTGAAGCCGACTCGTAGTGGAACAGCTCCGCAAACGGCGTGAACACGTTAAGAAGTCCCTTCTTCCTAAGCTTTAAGCACAGATCCACGTCATTAAGCGCAACGGCCAGATCCTCCGACAGACCGCCGACTTCGTCGAAATGTGATTTTGCAACCATCAGACATGCTCCCGTTACCGCCGACACATTCTGCGCATAGCAGAGCCTTCCCATGTACCCGAGATTCTCTTTGGCCATCCTGTAATGCGAATGACCGGCCGTACGGTGAGCCCCCATTCCGAGAACTATGCCCGCATGCTGGATCGTATAATCGGGATAATAAAGCATGCACCCGACGGCACCCACATCGTCCCTCTGTGCATACATCAGAAGTTCCTCGATCCAGTTTCTCGTGATTACCTCGGTGTCGTTGTTAAGAAGAAGCAGATACTCTCCGTCCGCAAATGTCGCGCCGAAGTTATTGACCGCCGAGTAATTGAACTCGCCCTTATATTCGACAACCTTAACCTTCGGATGCTTTTCGAGAGTCTCGTAGTACTGCCTGATATCGTCCTTGGTCGAATTGTTCTCTATGACTATGATCTCGTAATTGTCGTACGAGGATCTGTCGGTGATCGATTCGATACATCTTCGAAGATCATCGGCGTGATTCCTGTTCGGGATCAGTATCGAAACCTTCGGAGTACCCTTTATCGCGTACCTTATCCTGAAGATCGTCTCAAAAGCTCTCGAGCTTTCGATCCGAAAATCGGAAAAGCCGCATGCCTTAAGATGCGCCGCAACAGCTCCCTTGGCCGCATCTATCGCATAACTCTTTGCGTTGATATCGCTCGCAACGCTTCCCGCGTGACTTCTCCAGTAATACAGTATCTTCGGAACGTGAACTATTGTTTTTGCGGCCGCAGTCAGGCGAAGTATCATGTCATGGTCCTGACTGCCGTCAAACTCGGTCCTGAACGTACCGCATTTTTCAACAAGCTCTTTGGAAAACACCGAGAAATGGCAGATGAAATTGTTGGCGCGAAGATTATCGGGCGCAAAATCCGGCTTGAAATGAAGCGTTATCATGTGATCGATCGAATTGCCCGAAAACGTCGTCTCATCACAGTAGATATAATCCGCATCACGTTCGCAGATGACCTTCATGTACTCGTAAAGCGCTGTCGGATGGAGTATATCGTCATGATCGAAAAGGCCTATATAGTCGCCCTTTGCCATTTCAAAGCACTTGTTTGTGTTTCCGGATATCCCGAGATTCTCAGTCAGCTTCTCATATATGATCCTCGGCTCGTTATAAGACTTTACGACCTCGCCGACATAAGAATGTTCATCATCCGAACCGTCCGCAAGACACAGTTCCCAGTTTGAGTATGTCTGAGCCACGACGGAATCTATCATCTCGCGCAGAAACTTTTCGGGCGTGTTATATAAAGGCACAAGTATCGAGAACTTTATGTCCTTCGGAAAATGTGTCTCTTTCTGCTTTTGTACCTCTTCGGGGGAGGGCATTGAGAGCGTGCCATAACTCTTGTAAGCACGCTTTTCGATGATCTTGCTCTCGATCTTCTTCTTGAGATTTGATATGCTTCCGTACCGTTTGATACGGATGAAAATGTTCTTCGTATGGCTCCACAACAATCTTGCCGGATAGATCATCTTCCAGATCATGGAGTTGCGGAGTTTATCCATTTTGTAAGAAAGGTCGGCGACTTTGGCTTCCGCATCCACGAGCTTTTCCGTAAGCTCCGCGTTCTTGATACGTTCCTTTTCATACAGATCCCTGTAGTATTCAGTCGTCTTTGACAATTCCTCTTCGCGGTTCATATATGTCACCCAGAGCCATCCTGTAGCTCTTTATTCCTGTCGTCTTCTTCAGGAGTACCCCGATCCTGTATCGGGTATGCGGATCGATATCGTCAAACGGTATCCTGCAGACAAAGCCCGCAAGACCGACATTAACGGCATCCGGGAACACCTCCCCGACGTCGCTTCTGTACTTGGGACTCGTCGTCGCCACGATATACTCCTTTTTCTCATTGTCATCCTCATCAAGCGGGATGAGCACAAGGTATTTACGGACAAATGCGTTGTCCCACGACGTTGACAGCCCCCAGCCTTCGACCACGTATGCATCCTTCGCATCTTCTGCAATCCCGCGCTCTATCGAGCACGCATCCACGGAGAACATCACCTTTTTCGATATCCTGCCGGGAAGCTTATACATTTCTTTGGTCTTACTGCGCTTGTCGGTGATCTGATAATCCGGCAGCACTCCGCATCTTATCTGCGTTGTGTCGGCATCCAGCATGTATCCGTAGAACGG
Source organism: Lachnospiraceae bacterium (assembly GCA_024698285.1). Taxonomy (GTDB): domain Bacteria; phylum Bacillota; class Clostridia; order Lachnospirales; family Lachnospiraceae; genus UBA2868. The sequence goes on from JAILRJ010000039.1 coordinate 15,138, forward strand.
ATCGCGATGCGCAGCCAGCCACGGATGGATCCGGTACAGGAGATTCCTCTCCTCGCGAAGCCTTTGGGACTTGGCATCACTCTCACCGTCAGCCCCTCTTGCGAGCGACTCGTGATGCGTCATAACGCAGTCGTTGTTCACAACGTTAAAGTACCCTGCCTCGGTCAGTCTGACACACAGATCCGTGTCATTATACCCGACCACCATTTTATCATAAAAGCCGCCTATTTGATAGTATTTTTCCCTGCTTACCATAAGGCAAGCACCCGTTACGGCAAGCACATTCCATGCGAACCTGTTACGGCAGTAATACTGCACCGAAGAATCGGGCATAAAGGCCAGTTTATGGGTCGGCCCGCGGTTTATGTCCATAACTCCGATATGCTGTATGGAAACGTCATCCGGGAACAGAAGCTTGGCTCCTACGGCCCCGACATAGCTCCTTGCGGCATATACGAGAAGTTTTTCGATGAAACCTTCCGTTATCGCATCGACGTCATCGTTCATGAACAGCAGATAATCGCCCTTTGCGGAAGCGGCACCGAGATTGCACATGACGGAATAGTTGAACTCCATCGGCTCATAGATGTATGTTCCTCGTCCCCCAGGCAGCTGTGTCACATATTTGTCGATGATATCGCGGTTCTCTTCACTCGATCCGTTATCTACGACTATGATCTCATAAGGTACTTTGCCCGCATTGATCCTGATATTTCTGATACATTCCTTCAGAACTTTAGGCTGATCTTTTGACGGGATTATTATCGATACTATAAACTCCTGCTTTTTCCGAAGTTCGGGAATGACATTGATACCGCGCCTCTTTTCCGCGGCCTCGCGGCACAGGATGTAACCGGGCTTTTGATAAAGCTCGTAAAGTGCCTCAAATATCTCCGTATCCGAAGCATCGTATCTTCCCGGAAGAAGCTTTTCAAGGTCACGGTGATAGAGCACCTGAGGTACGTGCACGACACTGCCGGCGCGCTCAAGAGCGCGCAGCAGAAAATCACGGCACCGGACGTTATCTCCGATCTCGGGTGATCTTCTGATCGCAGGTACAAACCTTGCGAACTTCGTCTTTATCGCAAAACAGTTTTCGATGTATGGAAATGATACGATCGTATCGGGTGAATAGTCGGGTTTTCTCCATGGTGTACGCAGAGTTCTGATCCTGACGTTTATGTCGGAAAGATCGGCGGACGCATCCGTCGTAAAATCCTCATCCGGGTATACTATATCCGCACCGTTTCCGGCCGAAAGAAGCCTTTTTACCATATCGGGCTCATATACGCCGTCACGGCTTACGAATACGACATAGTCCTCGTTTATGCCTTCGAAGTTCAAAACATTGCCGGTATCATCGGGAAACATGATAACTCTTCCCGAATAGGACTCCCCGGCATCTTCCGGAGTATCGACATAGGCAAGCTCATAAGCATAGGGTCTCGTCTGCTTAAAACACTCTTCCCTGTATTCCTGATATGCTTTTTCCTTCAATGCTTTCATAATCCGGTTACTTTGTAAGATCGGCCCTCACGAACCCTTCGGGCAGTATATCTTCTTTGATGATGCCCGCTTTCCTCTTGAGTCTGTATGAGAATTCCTTCTTCTCGGCAAGCCTTGCTTCTTCACGCGCCCTAAGAAGCCCCACCATATCCTCATAGAACGGGTTATCTATCATCGTTATGTGATACATGACCTCGATCGATTTTGCGTTCTGCGGAACGCCCTCGATGATGATCTGTGCATCGTTGGTATCGTAGATATATGTCTTCTCCGTCAGTTTGTATCCGTTTATTATGATCTGTCCCACATCCTGCTTGACTCCGTCTCCGAGCGTGTAGCAGAGCTTCTCGACGTGAAGCATGCACGGGTACTCTGTCGGATCTATACGGAGCGAATTGATGTATCTGTCGAACGGGATCCTCATAGAAACATGACCGTCATTTACATCGGCGATAACACCGAGCTGGTTTTCGGATGTGTAGTTCGTTCCACGCGAGAAGTATATCCTCGGAGTGTCGAGATTACGCAGATACGAGCCTATCTTGACTATATTGTCGATCCTGATCGATGTTGTCGGCATCAGTATTCGCATGACCTCAAGAGAAGCCGCTCCGCCGATGATATATACCTGGAATGCATGCTCCATTTCAGCAAAGAGCATCCTCTCGCCTATATCTATGCCGCACAGGCTGAACACATCCATACCTTTTCGCGACAAATATACGGAGAACCCGTCATCTTCCCTGTCTCTGAAATGGTAGTAAAGAGCCCTGTATATAACAAACTGTATCGGGATGGCAAAGTTCCATACCCATTCGTAGTCAAGCACGGTCCACCTGCCGTTCTCTTTCTCGTTCGCATCAAGAACGATGTTGGAGAATATCATGTCAAAGTTGCAGGGGTTGATGCCGACGTATTTCTTCCTGAAATCCCTTCTTCCGAATACTTCGTCGAACATAACCGAGCGCCTGAATTCCGTTATGTCGGTACATGTATTTAGCTTCCTGCAGTATTCGAGTATGACCGATTCCATCTTCGGATACTGTTCCGTTGCCTCAAGTTCGTTAAGATATTCTTCGAGCGAGATACCGGACACGTAATCGAACCTGACCGCATCTTTTGCCTTTGATGCGACTCCGGCAAATACCATGCCCTTTTCCTCGCCTTTAAGATGCGCACACCTGACCGGTACGAATCCCGTCCCGTCATACTGCTCAAACAGTCTTCCGTAGCTTTCGTAAAGATGTCCTATATGGGCATTGGCGTGAGTCGAGAGCGCTGTTTTGTACACCTGCTTCTCACCGTCCGGCGTTCTGTTTATGACCGTACATATTCTGTAATCTTCTATCCTGTCATTTGAATACTTGGCAAATACAGGAAGAGTCATATTATCCTGCCAGCCGGCTTCGGGACTTGTGATCACAACGAACGAATTGGCAAATTCCGGGAATCTGCCCTCCTCTATCATCGCATCAAACGCTTTCGTCTCGTCAAACAGCACGATCCTGTCGGCATCGTAATTGCACATGTTCGTATTCAGATCCCCTATGCCCGGGAGTCTGTCATCCGAATAAATGGTATGAGGAAGTTTGTAATCGGGATACGGGTAATAGAACTTGCTGTCATGATAGCCCGACTCTTCAAGGAGATTTATGAGCCTTTCTTTGGAGAATGTGCGTACCTTCGCATCCGGTCCGTATCCTTCTATACCTCCGAAGAATGTTCCGAGATGATCTTCCTTGCAGCCCGCAAAGTACTTCATCCCGAGTCTGTTCTCGATCGCTATGACAACTTTGCCTCCGGGCTTCAAATGTTTCTTCAACGTCTCAAGGAACGTGTTAAACGGCCTTTCGGCGTTTATGTACGAAGATGCGTATTCAAGAACACCTATCAGCGTAATGTAGTCGAACTTCTCCGTCAGTCCTTTTTCGACATCCTCGAAATTACCGACCATTATCCTGATATTGTCATATTCCCTGTTCTTGTAAGCATTGATAAGACTTCTCTTCTTGGACAGTTCCACGCAGGTGACCGATTCGGCAAGTCTTGCCAGAACACCCGTTACGGCCCCGCATCCGCTTCCTATCTCCAAAACCTTATCTGTGGGTTTGATCGGAAGCCATGCCGCAACATTTTCCCTGATGTAGGAAAGATGGTACATGACCGACCATGATCTTGATTCCTGTATGTAATGTTCATAGTCGAGAGCGGTGTGATTTTTGACGTAGTCAAGCAGTCTGTCCTCCGCGGCTCCCTCGGTGTACAGATCCTCTCCTCCGTAATATGTGTAATCTATCGCGACATTTCCTATGTTGTCGTTTTTCCTGTATGCCATAAGATCACTCCTGCCCGGGCTCTTTGGTATCTTCCCTGCTGACCGTAACGATAGAATTCATGTCGTAGAATCCTGTCGTGTTCTTCGACGATATGACGGTCAGATTGAACACATCGTACAATCTGTGGTAAACGGTGAAGTTGCCTTCCCTGTACCCGACACAGCCGAGGGATATGAGGTATTCCCCTCCCTGAAGCGACATGTTCTGTGTAAACGTAACGATCACGGTCTCTCCGGCATTAAGCGTTCCTGTCGTTATCTTTTCAAACATCGTGTTCGTACCCGTTATCTCGGTTCCCTGCATGTTCTTAAACGACAGCGCAAATATCGGATCCTGTATCGTTTCGAAAAACCTTATCTTAACTTTGACCGTGAATTCGTCACCTTTTATGATCGTGTTCGTGATGGTTCCGCCGTTATCGTAGGCACAGTAATCGGTGAACTCCGCCAGCCCGCTGCCGTACTCATCCATGTTCGGATTAAGCTGCATCAGATCCTTCCATTTGCGGCCCTTGTCGATCGATTCGCTCTTGTTTGTGTTAACCGCCGATTCAAGCTGTCCGACAAGCACCTTCTTGTACATGTCGATGATCTCTTTCGGATCGCCCTCTCCGATCTTGTGGCCTCTCTCAAGCAATATGACTCTGTCGCAGTACTTGCTGATGCTTCCGAGATCGTGGCTGACGAACAGTATCGTCTTGCCCTGCTTCTTGAAGTCCTCAAATTTTCTGTAACATTTGTTCTGGAAGAATACGTCACCGACCGAAAGAGCCTCGTCGACAATGAGTATCTCTGGGTCTATATTGATAGCAACCGCAAAGGCAAGACGCACGAACATACCGCTCGAATATGTCTTGACCTTCTGATTGACAAAATCACCTATGTCCGCGAATTCAAGTATCGAATCGAGCTTCGCGTCTATCTCCTTCTCGGAAAATCCCAGCATCGTACCGTTTAAGTAGATATTCTCGATACCGGTGAACTCCATGTTGAAACCGGCTCCGAGCTCGAGAAGGGCCGAAATACGGCCGTTGATCGTAAGGTCACCTGCGGTCTGGTTAAGTACCCCGGTGATTATCTTAAGGATCGTCGATTTACCCGAACCGTTCGTTCCGATTATCCCGACAGTCTCGCCCTTAAACACATCAAAGCTCACATCATCGAGTGCGAAATGCTCACGCGAATGGATGTTGCGACCGATATGAAGCGCCTCTTTGAGACGGTCACGGTTCCTGTCGTAGAGCTTGTACACCTTCGAAACATGCGAAACGCTTATGGCAACTTCGTCCGAAATGTTGCCCTCACTCACATGGTCGGTATGCTCGCTGACGTTATTCGGTTGTTTGATTACATCAAGAAAATCACCCATATCGGCTTCCTACAAAACATCCGCAAAATGGATCTTAAGACGCTTGAATATGATTGCTCCGAAAGCGAACACACACATCGTCAGTATCCAGAAATATGCCGTGGAATAAAAGTTCTCCCAGAACCATACTTTATCGATGAACGCATCTCTGTATCCTTCAACGATATAGTTCATCGGATTGAGCTTGAATATGATGCGAAGCTTCGGGGACAGGGTCGTGATGTTCCACAATATGGGAGTGGCCCATATACCGACCTGTAACATGATCGAGATGATCTGTCCAAGGTCCCTGAAGAATATTATTATCGAGCAGGTTATGTAACAAAGGCCGAGCACGAAAATGAACATACACGCGCTGTAATAGAATACCTGAAGCGTATAAAGGTCAGGGAAATACCCGTAGCACGAAAACAGTATGAGAGTGAACACAAGGAAGAATGCATGAACGAAAAGCGCCGAGATTATCTTGATAATCGGCAGGATGCTTATCTTGAATACGACTTTTTTAACGAGATAGTTGTATTCGAGAAGTGCATTCGTTCCGTTTGACAAAGCTTCCGAGAAGAAGAACCACGGAACAATACCCGCGATCAGCCACAGAATATACGGGATGGTGATATCCCCCTTTACCGCAACGGCTCTCGAGGGAAGCGCCACCGAAAATACGAACCAGTACAAAAGAACCGTGATGACGGGCTGTACGAACGCCCACACGATACCGAGGTATGAACCGGCATACCTTGTCTTGAAATCGTTCTTTGCGAGCTTCCAAATAAGCTGTCTGTTCTGGAACAGTTCGATGGGAAGTATGACGATCTTGTCATACGTGAACAGAAATACGGTATAAATACCGATAAGGATAATGCAGGAAATGATCTTCTTGACCATTTCCTCCTTCGGATCCGCAAACTGATTGTGATGCAGGATTATGTATGCCAGGAGCAGAACCACAACTGCCGTGACTGTGGCAATGACGGTCTTCTTTCTTGTCATGTGAGCTCCTTAAGCGTCGGCCATTTCTTGTCTTTATCGGAGAAGATAAGCTCCATTCCTTGTGTCGGCCACTCGATACCTATGTCCGGGTCGTTATAAATGATACCGCCCTCATCGTTGGGGTGGTAGAGTTCCGTACACTTGTAGGTGAACTCGGCATAATCCGACAACACGAGGAATCCGTGTGCGAAATGTTTCGGAATGAAGAACATCTTCTTGTTCTCTTCGGACAGCCGCACGCCGTACCACTGTCCGAAGGTCTTTGATCCTTTTCTCATATCGACCGCAACGTCAAATACCTCGCCGCGTATCACCCTCACCAGCTTGTCCTGCGGATAGTTGATCTGAAAGTGAAGTCCTCTGATAACGCCCTTTTTGGAAGCCGACTGGTTATCCTGAACGAATTCGCAGTCGATACCGGCTTCCTTAAAATCCGCGCTGTTATACGTCTCCATGAAATATCCGCGGTTATCCCCGAACACTGTCGGTGTGATAACAAGCAATCCTTCTATCGGTGTGGTTTCAACGGTGATCTTTCCCATTGACGGTCTCCTGTCTGTATTAATATTTCAAAAAGCTCTTGTTCATGTCGACATTGCCGCTTATACCGTCGACATGGCCCTTTGATGTGTACTGCCATATATCGTAACGTCCGCTGTATGTAGGTCCGTTCGAATTATACTGTGCCAGCCATATCTTACATGAAAGCGATGAAGTGTTGATCTTCTCCGTCAGCCATGTCTTGTTCGCGTAAAGACCCGCTTTGTATCCGGCAGATCCTATCGTCTTGCAGAATGCCTGGATATTTGCCGTTCTCTCGGCAGGAGAGAGCGTATTGTAACCCGGTCTTGACGAACTTTCCACATCGAGGAACACGGGGTAGCTCAGGCCGTATCCGCTGCACAGTGCCGCACACATACTTGCCTCTTCTACTGCTTCAGCCTCGTTAAGGGCTGTCGAGAAGAAGTATACGCCGACCTTAAGGCCTGCATTCTTGGCACCCTTGATATGGCTCTTGAAGTACGGATCCTCGATCAGTGCACCCGTGGATGCTCCTCGGTATCCGCATCTGATGATAACGAAGTCAACTCCCGATGCCTTAACGGAACTCCAGTTGATGCTCGGCTGGTACTTGGATACGTCTATACCGAGAACGCCAGATCCGGTGTTAAGAGATCCGTCCGAATTGAACTCGTACTCTACGCCGCCGATTATCTGCGTTCCGGTGACTTTCTCATGATCCTTCGTGTAATAGTAGCTCTTTCCGTCTATGTTCTGCCATCCGGTGTAGATATAGCCTACGACCTTCCTGTAGTACTTGCTGAAGTTGCCGCTCTTGTAATCCGCATACTTGGCAAGCCTGTACGATCCGTCTACATATACATAGAGCGGATTCTTGTTCGCATCATAGAGCTGCGCCTCGTCTTTATAAAGCTGGTCCTTCTTATCCGGATCAACGGCTTTACATCTTGTGCAGATGCCGTCCTTGTAGTCATGTCCGAGTGCGGGGATGTCAACCGTGTACCAGTCTCCGCATTCACACTTGAGTGTTTTGACACCCTTTTCGGTACATGTGGCTTCTCTGGTTATGGTTTCCGTATAAGCATGAGTATGTGTACCGTTATCCTTGGGTTCGGGTGTCGGTGTAGGATCCGGTGTCGGTGTAGGATCCGGTGTCGGGGTTGCGGTAGGATCCGGTGTCGGTGTCGTTTCCTGGGCTTCGGGTGTCGGTGTTGCTGTTTCGGTGGGTTCCGGTGTCGGTGTAGGTGTCGTTGCATCCGGATTGTCGTCATCCTGCGTATTTGCGGCCACCATCCTCGGTGTGATCGTCAGTGCAGCGACCTTGTCCTTCGAGAAGAGTGACGTTGCCGCATCTGCGAGATCCTCGAGTGCGCCGAACAGCCTGCTGCCAAGCGACGCTACAACTTCCGTCTTGGACAGATCCACGGTAGCCTCTTCGTACGACTCTCCGTTCTCTTCCCTGCTCGACTCAACGAACTCAACCGTATCTTTAAGAGCGGGACCGGTCTCAACATCCGCAGCCTTATTGCCGTTATCCTCGGCGGCCGCATTGACCTCGCTCTCCTTCTTGATCTCGTCCTTTATGTTCGCGATAACTTTATATTCGACTTTTGCCTTGACGCTGACCGTCTGTCCGACCGTCGGATATACATATCCCGAAAGCGAATCTGTATCGTTTATCGAAACGGAATAATCCCCGGCCGTCATGCCTGTGAGGTGGATTATACCGTCCTCATCATCATCTTCGTAGTCACTCTCGTTACTCTTGCTGTCGGTGACCTTTATCCCCCACTTAACACCCTTGACGAGTGTATCTTCCTCATCGACAAGCTTGACCTTCAGGTCCTTCTCCACACTCGTGAGTACAAGCGAGAGCATCTTGCCCGAAACTTCTCCGGGTTCTCCTGCGGCTTCCTCCATCTGAACGTCTTCCGTTTCGAATGTGTCGCCGCTGTATGCGATCATCGAAGCATCATCCGTGAATGTCGGAAGTCCCGCCATAGCACTTTTAAGATTCTGCTCTCCGAGATACTCGGCATATACCGTCGTTGTCATGACGGAAGTAACAAGGATCACGACAGCCATGGCAACACTGATCCACTGTACTGCGGACATGTTCTTCATCCTGTCGATGAAGGTCTCCTCGCTCTGCTTCTTCTCGATCGCCTCATCGGTTACCGCAGCCTCGGGAACACTGTCGTATCTCCAGTTCGCGGATTTCTTGCGAAATTCTGAAGGGCCGTCCTTCTTGGTCGGAAGAATGCCCATTTTCCTGTATTTATCAAGACCTTTGGCATGTCTGAACGAATCGTTCGGCTGTGCTGCGGCAGCATGCTTTCTTCCCTTTTTCTTTGAGACGGGTGCTGCATGCTCGGGCTTGGATTTGCTGGCGGATTTGCGTTTTTTCTTTAATTCTTCGCTTCTGATGATGATCTTCTCATCAACAGATCTGCGTATTGCCTGTTCAGGATCATCCGACACGGGTGCGGCACTTTTCTTTTTCTTCTTTACCGGTTTCTTGTCGAACGCATAGAACGAATCCACGGCCGCTCTGACACCGTCCATGTCCGAAGTATCGACCTTAAGATCCTCCGATGCTATCTGGGATATCGTCTCATTCACGATACTGCTCGATTCGTTCTCAAGCTTCTCGGATAATTCGACCCAGTTGAGCTCGTTCCTCTCTTCGGCCATTCTGCCGTCGTAATTCTTTTTCTTCATGTTGTACCCCTTATCTTTGCTGACCTGTCTCCCCCTCCGGCTCCCTCTTCCGGAAAAGGATATCTTATAATCCGTTTGCCACGTCTATCAGATATTTCCCGTAATCTGTCTTAAGAAGCGGCTCGGCAAGTTTTTCCAACTGCTCTTTGTCTATGAAGTTCCTTCTGTATGCTATCTCCTCTATGCAGGAAATATACATTCCCTGACGTTTCTGGAACGCCCTTACGAAATCGGCCGCATCAAGCAGCATTTCGTGATTGCCTGTATCAAGCCACGCAAACCCTCTTCCGAGTGTTTCTACATAAAGATCTCCTCTTTCAAGGTATGCGTTGTTGACCGACGTTATCTCTATCTCGCCTCTTGCTGACGGCTTAACGTTCTTAGCTATCTCAACAACATCATTGTCGTAGAAATACAGTCCCGGAACCGCGTAATTCGACTTCGGATGTTCGGGCTTCTCCTCGATGGAGATCGCTTTTCCGTTCTCATCGAATTCAACGACTCCGTACTCCTTCGGATCCCTTACATAATAACCGAATATCGTGGCACCGCTCGTTCTTGCCGCAGCGCTTCTAAGCACTTTCGAAAAGCTCTGGCCATAGAATATGTTATCGCCGAGTATGAGTGCAACCGAATCGTCGCCGATGAATTTCTCGCCGATGATGAACGCATCCGCAAGTCCTCTCGGGCTCTCCTGAACCGCATATGACATGCGAAGCCCCAACTGGCTTCCGTCACCGAACAGTTCCTCAAATGTCGGCAGATCCCTCGGTGTTGATATTATGAGTATGTCCCTTATATCGGCAAGCATCAGTATCGACAAAGGATAGTAGATCATCGGTTTGTCGTATACCGGCATCATCTGCTTGGACATTGCCTTTGTCAGGGGATACAGCCTTGTTCCGGATCCTCCGGCCAGGATGATACCTTTCATTTATACATTTCCTCGTAATATTTCTGATAATCTCCGCTCGTAACGTGAGCCATCCAATCAGTATGCTCGAAATACCAGCGGATTGTAAGCTTGATCCCTTCCGCAAACATCGTATCCGGCTCCCAGCCTATCTCGGCCTTGATCTTATCCGGAGCGATCGCGTATCTTCTGTCGTGGCCCTTTCTGTCTTCAACGTATGTGATCAGATCATAGTTGATGTGCTTCTGTCGCTCGTCATCCGCAGGAAGCATTTCCTTGATCGTATCTATTATGATCTTGACTATCTCTATGTTCTGTTTCTCATTGTGTCCGCCGACATTGTACTTCTCGCCGATGCGACCTTTCTCGAGAACCATGTCGATAGCCTTCGCATGATCCATAACATACAGCCAGTCACGGACGTTCTTACCGTCTCCGTATACCGGAAGCTTCTTGCCCGACAGCACGTTGTTGATTATGAGTGGGATCAGCTTCTCGGGGAACTGATAAGGTCCGTAGTTGTTGCTGCAGTTCGTTATGACCGCAGGGAAATGATATGTGTCGACATATGCCTTTACCATAAAGTCCGACGAAGCCTTGCTGGCAGAATACGGACTGTGCGGATCGTAAGGCGTTGTCTCATAGAAGTATGTTCCCTCTTTCTCGAGCGAACCGTACACCTCGTCGGTCGATACATGAAGGAATCTCTTACCCTCTTTAAAGCCTTCGCCGTCAGCCCAAGCGTTCTTGGCGCAGTTGAGCATATTGAGCGTTCCGATAACGTTGGTCTTCGCGAACACTTCGGGATCGCGGATACTCCTGTCAACGTGGGACTCCGCCGCAAAGTGAACGACATAGTCTACGTCGTTATCGGCAAACACTTTTGATATCGCTTCCGTATCACAGATATCGGCTTTGACGAAACTGTAATTCGGATTACCCTCAAGATCTGACAGATTCTCCAGATTGCCCGCATAAGTGAGCACATCCACATTTATTACTTTGGCATCATTGCCGTGTTTTTCAAATACATAATGGATGAAGTTTGAACCGATGAAACCGGCTCCACCCGTCACCAAATAAGTTTTCATAACATTCTTTCCCTAATCTACACCACAATATCACATAATCACTTCAGATAATAACATAAACGTC
>JAILRJ010000060.1:0-2274 GCA_024698285.1 Lachnospiraceae bacterium
AGGAAGCGTTCCGATAAACGGAAGAGAAACTTTGGAATTCGGCGGAGCCACTTCCTGTGTTCTTATCGAGACCGATGATCAGGCGATTTTTATCGATGCCGGAACAGGGATAATAAAATCACCCGATGTCGGCAGCAGGCACATAAGCATTCTGATAACACATCCGCATCTGGATCATCTGATCGGGATGCCGTTTTTCCCGTATAACAACGAAGAAGGAAGAAAGATAGACGTATACGGCAAGACCCGCGGGGGAGAAGACGTTAAGGAACAGTTCAACAGACTTATTTCCCCGCCGCTCTGGCCGTGCACTTTATCGGATTTTGCCTCGGATATTTCATTTAAGGAGCTTACCGATACCCAGATGATAGGAGATATAACCGTGGATACACTCGAATCCGAGCATCCCGGGGGATGTCTTGTGTTCAGGGTTACCCATAACGGAAAGAGTGTTGTGTACGCTACGGATTACGAATACAGGGAGGACAGGTGTCAAAAGCTGATAGATTTTGCCATGGACGCCGACTTATTCCTGATGGATGCACAATACACGTATGAGGAGGCCCTTACGAGAAAGGGCTATGGACATACAACAGTCGATAATGCAGCGACTGTTGTCAAATGCGCACATGCGAGAAGAGCAAGGTTTGTCCATCATGATCCGAGGCATACGGATGAAATGCTAAGAGATATGGAACAGACCGTTAAAAGCGACAATGTCGCGTTTGCAAGAGAAGGCGAGGTGATCACGCTTTGAAGACCAAACTCGGAACCCCCTATTCACTTGAAAGGATGATATCAATAGCACTTGATCTGAGTGCCGAGAAGGACTTCGACAGGCTTATGAAGAAGATCCTGTCGGAAGCTATGGACACATGTCACTGCGATGCCGGGACCGTATATCTTCTTGAAGACGGATTCCTTCATTTCCATACATTCTTCACCAAGTCAAAGCAGATCAGCTCGGATAAGCTTGATAAGAGCGAACTGCCGCCTCCGGTGCCTATGGTTCGGTCGCATGTATGTGCCTGTTGCGCTATGGACCGCAAGAAGATCAACCTGCCGGATATATACAAATCCGAGGAGTATGATTTTAGAGGGGCGCAGAAATACGATGCGATAAATGACTATCATACGGGATCGATGCTCGTTATCCCGATGAGCGATGAGAAAGATGATGTCATAGGTGTCCTCCAACTCATAAATGCACTTGATAGTTCAGGGAACATTATCCCGTTCGACGAGGATTACGAGGAGATCGTACAGGCACTTGCCAGTCTGGCCGCCGTTTCGATCAATAACCATAAGCTTGCCCAGGAGATCAGCGATCTGTTGCAGTCGTTCGTGCAGGTAATGGTCGGTGCCATCGATACAAGGACACCGTATAATGCCAGCCATACACGAAGCATGGTCAGATACGGGGAGCGTTTCATCAAATGGCTGAACGACGCGGACAAAGGCTGGAGCTTCACGGAAGAACAAAGGGATGCGTTCCTTATGAGCGTATGGCTTCATGATATAGGAAAGCTTCTTGTACCGCTTAACGTACTGGACAAGGCCGATCGTCTTTCCGGTATCAGGGAACCGATCGTAAACAGGATAGAGATAGGTTGCCTCAAAGAGGAGATACAGGCCCTTCGCGATCCGTCGAAGGCTGAGGAGAGCAGGAAGAAGGAGGAACTCCTTCGAAATGCCTGGGAGACGATAGAGGAAGTAAACAATAAGGGATTCCTTGATGATGAGACACTGGAGAAACTTCACGCATGTGCAAAGTTGACATGTAAGGATGCCAATAACAATGAGATCCCTCTTCTGACGGAGAAGGAACTCACGGCACTCAGCGTCCGTAAAGGAACGCTTACCGAAAGCGAAAAGTCCGAAGTTGAGAAGCATGTTGTATATACAGCCGAGATGCTCGACAAGATGAACTTTAAGGGAACTTTTAAGGACGTTCCGCATATGGCCGGCTCGCATCACGAGTTTGTAAACGGCAGCGGATATCCGAAGAAACTTTCCGGTACAGATCTGTCGGATGAGATCAGACTTTTGACGGTGCTTGACATATATGATGCGCTGACCGCCGAGGACAGGCCGTACAAGCCGCCCATCGCACCCGAGAAGGCATTTAAGATTCTCTATTCGATGTGTGAAGAAGGAAAGCTTGACGAAAGAATAGTGAAGCTGTTTGAGGAAAGCGGAGCCTGGTCCGGAAAAGACTGAGGCAGGAAGGTCAGAAGATGATACAGACGATTTTTAAGAAAAATCCCACCTTAC
>JAILRJ010000010.1:0-17499 GCA_024698285.1 Lachnospiraceae bacterium
TGATCGATGAGCCCACAAATCATCTGGACGCAGCAGCGCGTGACATCGTAAAGGAGTATCTGTCTTCAAAAAAAGGATTTATCCTTGTATCTCATGACAGGGATCTGCTGGATGCCGTATGCGATCACGTGCTTGTTTTGAACAGGTCTTCGATAGAGGTTCAGGCAGGTGATTTTTCAACATGGTGGGAGAATAAGGAAAAGAGGGATGCGTTTAGGCAGGCTGAGAATGAAAAGCATCTTAAAGAGATAGGGAAACTGAAGGCCGCTGCCGACAGGAGCAGCCGGTGGGCCGACAAGAATGAGAGTTCAAAGATAGGATTTGATCCCGTTAAGGAACATGACAGAAGTATTGCGACCAGATCATTTATCGGTGCGAAAACAAAAAAGATGCAGGCCCGTGTGAAATCCTATGAGCAGCGCCTGGACCGGGAGATTGAAGCGAAAGAGGGACTGCTGCAGGATATAGAGAGGGTATCTGATCTGAAATTGGAACCGCTCAGATTCCACAAGCAAGTGCTTATCAACGCAAATAACCTGTCGCTTTCATATGAAGGCGCTCCGGAGCCATTGTTTGATGGTCTGCGGTTTCAGGTTAAGCGTGGCGAAAGAGTAATCCTTTCGGGAGAGAACGGATGCGGAAAATCGAGTGTTCTGAAAGCGGTATTGAAGATGGCGGATCACCGGGAACGAGTTGAGGATTCGACGTTACTTATCTCCGGGGATCTGGATGTAGCATCCGACATGACGATTTCGTATATCAATCAGGACACATCATTTTTGTCGGGCTCTTTGCGTCAATTCTGCGAGTCACATGGTCTTGCTGAAAGTCTTTTTCTTGCCGTGCTCAGGCAGCTTGATCTCGGGCGGGAACAGTTCGCAAAGAACATGGAGGATTATTCGGAGGGTCAGAAGAAAAAGGTGCTGATCGCTGCGAGCCTGATCACGCCAGCCCATCTTTATATCTGGGATGAGCCGCTTAATTTTATCGATGTGTTCTCACGGATGCAGATCGAGAAGCTGATATTGCAGTATAACCCTACAATGCTTTTGGTAGAGCATGATATCCGGTTTCAGGAGAAGGTTGGTACGGGGATCGTTGATATCAAATGATCACGGGATGCCCTAATGATATATAATAATACTGTCGATATATCTATAAAAGGATTTGTGAATCGCATAAGGATATGGGCAGTATTAACGTAGTTACCCACAACCTGCAGGGGATGTTTTCGGACCGTCAGCTCGGGATTGTGGAAACAAGAAAGAAAAAATCAACAGAGAAATTATCTTCGGGATATAAGATCAACCGTGCGGCGGATGATGCCGCAGGGCTTACTATTTCTGAAAACATGCGCCGTATGATCAGGGGGCTCACACAGGCTTCCGCAAATGTTCAGGACGGCGTTTCTTTGTGTCAGGTCGCAGACGGGTATCTGGATGAAGTTCATGACATGCTCCATCGCATGACCGAACTGTCGGTAAAAGGTGCGAACGGGACACTGACCGATGAAGACAGAAACGCGATCAATGAAGAGATTGACGCATTGAAATCAGAGATGAGAAGGATCTTCAATGTGGCCAATTTCAACGAGATCCCTCTTTTTCATGTACCGTATACACCCGAGATTAAGCCTCCTGCAACAGATATGGAACTGTTCCATGTCGGAACCGGTAATACGGTCGGCGGCCTTGAATTCAATAACGTCAGATACAACATATCGGAACTTCAGTCCAAAGGTCTTAAGATCGATGATTCCGGAGTCGCTACGGAAGATTTCAAGGCGAGCTTTGATCTGTGGGACGGCGAGACAGTCGATATTTCGATGAAAGAAGGCGATACTCTCGCGAAGGCCAAGCGCAATTACAAATGGACCGTTGATGAAAACGGGATATCAATAAATAACAAGTTTGCAGCTGACTGGGCTCATATCACGGGCCCGGACGGGAATCCGGTGTCAAATACGGATACTTTTGCTGCCGGAACATATAAATTTACATACCATGGAATGGAGATTTTGTTTGATATAGATGAGGAGACTGATTTTGACGGCGTTGTGTCCGGAATCAACGGCGATGCCGCGACAAAACCAGCCACATGGGATATCAGTGTCGGCGGGGCCGTAACAAAACCGGCGGTTAAGATTGACAATGATGATCCGCAGTCCATAAACGTCACGAATGCCAATAAAGATTTTATCGATCACAGATTTGCTGTTGTTGCAGATGCAAACGGTATTGCGATAAAGGACACGAAAACCTCATATACTACCGAATACACCGCATGGAATACGTTTACTGATACAAACGCTGGGACAAGGTATGAGAACGGCAATCCGATAGCAACAAACGGTGGATATCCTATCAAGAACTGGGGAATCGGTAACGATGCGAACGGTGAGTCCGAGATCACGTTTGACGACACCGCAAGGTATCTTTACAAAGCCACAGACAGCAATGTTCCCGAAATAATGTTCAATTTCAAACTTGCCGAATCAGCCAGCCTGGAAGAAATTGAAGATGCCTTGAACTACGATCTTAGTCAGTCAAAAGTCATGGCAAGCGGATACTTTTCCACCGGCGGGTCAGGCAATTACGGCTCATTATCAATCGCTTCCGGAAGCTCGTTTGCCGTTGATGTAAACGGCGATAACAGGTCGGGTGATTTTGCGCTTCAGCGCGCATACGGCAGAAATTTCGATACAAATGAAGCGCTTACTGCAAGCATAACCGTGGGCAGGTCCATAACCGGGAGAAATATGGCGGATGATGTTCCTGATGCCTCCGGCGCGTACAGCGTGGGCGGACACACGATCGTCAGCAGAGCTTTGAACAATCAGAGCGGTCCGACTATATCTTCGCAATATAACGAATCGTTTTCGTACTATAAACTTGGAGATACTTATTATAAATACAGAAATTACGATGAGGATCGCGTATACACGAACACGTATACCGCGAAAGACAGTTATGCCCAGACCGTGGAGTATGCTTTTAACGGGACACTCAACGGAACTGCCATGAATACCGTGACGGAATCCCAGACGGAGTATTATGAAAGAAAACTGGCCCAGACCCGGACACAGACAGATACGTGGCATTATAGGGACTATGTCAGAACATTTGATGAGAGTGATCTTACGGATTCCGAAAAAGCCGGTGCCATTGAAATATCATACGCTTACCAGTTGCCGCAAAATCGCACTTCTTCCATAACGAACACAACGTACGGTGACTATACGACCGGAAGGATATACGATACAACGCTCACTGGAGTGGAGAAGAGCAACTACTCCATGGATTTTACATCGGACAAAGGGAAGGCATTTTCGTTTAACTATAATGTGACCACCGATCAGGCAAAATCAATCGCGACAGGTTCGGCAGCTAAAAATGTCGGAACAGTTTCGTTCACTCCGTACGGATTCGCATATAAATCATTCAGACCGAATGTGTACGGCAGCATCAGTGAAGCCGAATTCTCGAGCATCAAACTCAACGTTCCTAAGAAACAGCTTGATATTCAGGCTGGTGCCAATCAGGGAAACGTCATCACTATGGAGTGGAGCCCTCTTAATCTGACGATAATCGGTCTTTCCGGTGTTGATACGACAACAATGGAATCATCACGTGCGTCGATCGGCATGGTTCAGAATGCCCTTGATATCATTTCCGAGACGCGGTCGACTTTCGGTGCATATCAGAACAGATTCGAGCACACGATCAGGAATCTTGATAATGTTGTGGAGAACACGCAGGCTGCGGAATCGCAGATACGTGATACGGATATGCCCGAGGAAATGGTAAGGTTTGCCAAGGAGAACATTCTTGAGCAGGTCAATTCAACCATTCTGGCACAGGCCAATCAGTCTACAAGCGGTGTTCTGTCCTTGCTGAATAGCTGATCGCTATGTCGTGCTTTTTGAGAATTCAGAACCGTCCCCTTTTTATTTGGAATATAATAAATGGGTATTTCAGATCTTTATCGGATCTTGGTCAACTCTGTTTATTAATTCCTACATTTGATTTACGCTGTCATAAAGTATCTATTGTTTTATCTGTGGTTATGCTGTATCATATAGATGGGAATAGAAGTATTCCTTTCAGCTGAAGATGTCGAGTGACGGTTCTGACTCGACGGTAAAATAAAAAGTGACCGAGCGATGATGTCGAGTGACGGTTCTGACTCGACGATAAAATAAAAAGTGACCGAGCTGAAGAATTCTCGAGAGATTGGTCTTTGACCAATCTCTCTCATAGTTTCAATTCATTTGTCTTATTAATCCAAAGGAACAAAAGAATGATACCGGACTTTGATCATCAGGTTTTAAAACTGACGATGCAGTTTTATTCCGATCACCCTATGTATCGTATTTGAGAGGAGATAACAAACGTATTTCAGATGAGGAGTTCTTAAGAAGATACAAGTATTCAACGCTACAGTATTTTCACGGTATTCTGGGGTTACCTTAACAAACTCTTTTTGAGAATCCGGAACCGTCCCCGATTCTCACCGTTTCTTCAACTCCTCGATCTCATCGTAGATAAGCTCGTTGGTGACCTTGATGTAGGTACCCTTCATGCCCGATGATTTGCTGACTATAACGCCGGCGCTCTCGAGTTTTCTCAGAGCGTTTACTATGACCGACCTCGTAATGCCTTCACGATCGGCGATACGGCTGGCTACAAGTATGCCTTCAAGGCCGGAGAGCTCGTCGAATATATGAACGACAGCATCCGTTTCCGATGCCGACAGCGTCGAAAGCGCAGCCTGTACACCCTGCGCACGCCTGTCCTCTTCAGCCGACTCCTCTGATACCGAGCGGACCATCTCAAGGCCAACAACGGTAGCACCGTACTCAGTCAGGATGATATCCTCAATAGAATATGCTTCATCGCTGCTCGGCTTGTAGATCATAAGCGTTCCGTAACGCTGACCGGCAATGTTTATCGGCGTGATAATAGCCTGGTACAATTTGCTTGTCTCCGCCGAAAATCCCAGCGTTTCAAGATTAACGCTTTCCTTTGTGGACAGTATATCCACAAGTCGTTCGTTAAGGCGGTTATCTATAAACTGCGACACTTTGCCGTCGGCAAGGCTGCCTATGGCTTCGAAGCCGCCGCTGTATCCCATGCCGAGTATCTTGCCTTTTTTTGACAGAACAAGAACATTTGATGCAAGCACTGACTTCATCGCATCGCATATATCGTTGAACGCGACCTTTCCGCTGTTTTTGCGGTGAAGTATTGAATTGATCTTACGTGTATCGTCTAGTAACCTTACTGAGCTCATATCATCCCTCAAAGAAATGTGTCAAAAAGAACCGTCCCCTTTGTCACTTGCCGGCATGTCCTGAATGTTCTTACATTCCTCATTCAGACACATCAGCTTGTTCCCTTTGCGGACCATCAGACTGCCGCACTTCTCACATTTAACGTCAACAGGCTTCTGCCATGACATGAACGTACATTCCGTACCGGATTCGCATCCGTAGAATCTGCGACCCTTCTTGGTCTTTCTGACAACGATGTCCTTGCCGCAAACGGGACATTTTATCCCGATCTTCTCAAGATACGGCTTCGTGTTGCGGCATTCCGGGAATCCGGGGCATGCCAGGAACTTGCCGTGCGGTCCGTATTTTATGACCATCATGCGTCCGCACATATCGCATTTGACGTCGGAAACCTCGTCTCTGATCTCAACCTTTGCAAGTTCATCTTCGGCCTTCTTGACCGCTTCTTCAAGGTCGGGATAGAAGTTCCTGACTATCGTCTTCCAGCCTATTTCGCCTTCCTCGACATTATCGAGGAGCATCTCAAGGTTTGCGGTAAAGCGCACGTCCACGATGCTCGGGAACGCTTCCTTCATTATCTTGTTGACCGCTTCGCCCATCTCTGTGACGAAGAGATTCTTTTCTTCCTTTACAACATATCTTCTCGCAATGATCGTCGTGATCGTAGGAGCATATGTACTCGGTCTTCCGATGCCCTGCTCCTCAAGGGCCTTGACGAGCGAGCTTTCGGTAAAGTGGGGCGGAGCCTGCGTGAAATGCTGCTTATCCTCGATATCCTTGAGCGTAAGCGTCATCCCTTTTTCAAGATCGTTAAGAACGACGTTGCCGCCTTCCTCTTTGTCGTCGGCTTCGGTATAGACTTTCATGAATCCGTCGAACAGCTTCTTCGAAGCTGCCACCGAAAATCTGTACTCGCCTGCACCGATCTTTACGTTCGTGGTCTCGTATCTGGGACCCTGCATCTGGCTTGCAGCATATCTGTTCCAGATAAGAGTGTAAAGGCGCAGCTGGTCTCTCGAAAGAGAGTCTTTTATCGACGCGGGAGTTCTTGCGATATCCGTCGGACGGATCGCTTCATGCGCATCCTGTATCTTCTTGCCGGACTTGCCTTTCTGCTCCGGAGCGTCAAGCCTTGTGTATTCTTTTCCGTAAGTATTGCCTATGTATTCTTTTGCGGAAGCTATCGCTTCATCCGCGATCCTCGTGCTGTCCGTACGAAGATAGGTTATGATACCGATCGTGCCTTCGCCTTTGATGTCTATTCCTTCATACAGCTGCTGGGCTACGCGCATCGTCTTCTGCGTGGAGAAATTGAGAACTTTGCCTGCCTCCTGCTGAAGCGTACTGGTTGTAAACGGGAGGGGTGATTTTCGCGTACGCTCTCCCTTTTTGACCTCGAGGATCTCGAAAGTTTCCTTCTTTATCTTATCAACGATCTGCTGTTTCTCTTTCTCGGAGCCGATCGTGATCTTGCCGGATTCGTTGCCGGTAAAATGTGCAGTGAGGGGCTTCTTTTCGCCTTTGGCGGCAAGCAGCGCATCAACCGTCCAGTATTCTTCGGGGATGAATGCGGCAACCTCGTCCTCGCGGTCGCATATAAGTCGGAGCGCCACAGACTGGACACGTCCCGCGGACAGTCCGCGTTTGACCTTTGCCCAAAGCACGGGCGAAATGCCGTAACCGACCATTCTGTCGAGCACACGCCTTGCCTGCTGTGCATCCACGAGGCCCATGTCGATCTCGCGTGGGTGCTTGAGCGACTCCTTGACTGCGTTCTTTGTGATCTCGTTGAACGTGATCCTGTAAACCTTCTTACCTTCAAGCTTCAGCGCGTATGTCAGATGCCAGCTGATCGCTTCTCCTTCGCGGTCCGGGTCGGTCGCGAGATATATCTTCTCGGCCTTCTTGGCCTCTTTGCGAAGACTTGCGATCAGATCGCCTTTTCCTCTTATTGTAATGTACTTGGGTTCAAAATCATTGTCCGGGCTCACACCTATCTGGCTCTTGGGAAGGTCCCTCACATGTCCCATCGAAGCCATTACCTCATAATTAGGGCCAAGGAATTTCTTGATCGTTTTAACCTTAGCCGGTGATTCCACTATGACAAGATACTTTGCCATTTGTATACTCCTCCGCGTTTCTTCATATTAAAACGTGGACTACTATACAATATTTCTTTTTAGATAGCAAGGGGAATTTTCAGAATATTCAAGGCGGGAGCATGTGATTTCTATTGATTTTCACCTGTAAAAATGTTAAGATTTTAATCAGAAAAGCCGATAATTATTTAAACGGATTTTGAACTGATACTGAAACGGATTTCGATGGTCGGAATCCGTATTTTTTTATCTTTTTTCGGGATATAAAAACTATATCTTGATTATGTGTAACTGTTAGAGTACAATATAAAGGGTTTTTTTGTAAAAACCCTTGATAAGGGAGAACGCTATGATCACATCGGGAGTATACGATTACATCAACATCCTCGGCAAGGCTGCGGACGGCGCCTGGGCGAGGAATGAAGCCATCTCGAACAACATTGCGAATGTTGACACTCCGGGATACAAGAGACAGGACGTTTCGTTCGAGACAGAGCTTCAGCACGCTCTCAAAGCGAGCAAATACACGAGCCTTGACCAGAAAGTCAAGGATGCTAACCAGCATCTCAAGAGGCTCAATCCCCGTGCTTACACGGATATTCCCAACTGGTCGTACAGAATGGATAAGAACAACGTCGATATAGACACCGAGAATGTTGAACTTGCGAGCAACCAGATCAAGTACAACGGTATCACGAACAGTATCGACAACGAATTCAAGAACCTTAAGACTGTTATCAAATAAGACGGGAGGGAATAAATGAGCATATTCAAGAGCTTCGGCGTTAACGCATCGGGTATGACGGCAGAACGTTTCCGTATGGATATCATTTCCCAGAACGTTGCCAATGCCAATACAACAAGAACGGAAGAAGGCACTCCTTACAGGAGGAAAGTCGTTACATTCCAGGAGAGGACCCAGGATCCGACAAGCTTTGGAACGATATTCAAGCGTGCGCGCGGGATGGATGTCGGTGACGGAGTTAAGGTCACGAAAGTACACGAGGATCAGTCGGATCTCATAATGGTCTATGATCCCTCGCATCCGGATGCAAACGATGACGGATATGTACTTTATCCCAATGTAAATATAGTAACAGAGATGACAAACATGATCGATGCCGAGAGAGCTTATCAGGCTAATGCGACGGCCTTCACCGCGAGCAAGTCGATCGCAATGAAGGGCCTCGAGATCGGTAAAGTCTGATAAGAGGATAGGAGGGACCGGTCATGGATATAACTAACATCTTAAACATAGGCTCACAGCCGATAGCCCAGGCGGCGGCAAAGGCATCAACAAGAACAGAAGCGACCGACGAGAGCTTCACGTCACTGTTTAATTCGATGCTCTCGAACGTCAATGAGACAAACAATCTCCTTCAGAAGCAGGAGGACGAGGAGATCAAGTTCGCACTCGGCATATCGGAGAACACTCACGATCTTGCGATCGCGGCCGCCAAGGCGAACACGGCATTAAGCTACACGGTAGCGCTGAGGGACAAGTTCCTCGAAGCGTACAAGGAGCTGATGCAGATACAGGTTTAGGCGGCTGGTAGGAGGGGCCCGTGGAGCGGGAAGACCCTGCCTGCACGTGGAGCCCTAATCACCGTAGGTGATACTTATGGGCGACACACATATTTATAGTCCGGAGGACGACGATGGTAGACAGACTTAGAGAATTACTCCAGAAGGTTCAGGAGTGGTGGAACAAGTTTACCGCGAAACAGAAAACGATAATTATCAGCGTAACGGCAGGTGTGATCTTGGCACTTGCCATTTTGGCTACTGTTCTGACAAGACCGAGATACGAAACGC
The DNA here is from genome assembly GCA_024698285.1 of Lachnospiraceae bacterium. Taxonomy (GTDB): domain Bacteria; phylum Bacillota; class Clostridia; order Lachnospirales; family Lachnospiraceae; genus UBA2868. The sequence goes on from JAILRJ010000010.1 coordinate 9,208, forward strand.
TCATAACATGCGAGAGCACGAAACAGGCGGCTGAGATCATCGATCTTCTCGACGGGGACTCGATCCCCTACCAGACCACGGATGATGGTCTGATCATATCGGTTCAGAAACAGGATATCGCCAAGGCGACACTTCTCCTTGGCGCCAACAATTTCCCTGCCGATTCATACAGCCTCGAGACTGCGCTTGCGGGCGGGCTGTCCACTACGGAATCCGACAAACAGAAGACATATAAGCTCTATCAGGAGTCTCATCTGCAGGATATCATGGAGGCTACCGAACACGTCAAGAAAGCCTACGTGACTCTTTCGATCCCCGATAATGACGGCACGCTCCTTTCCAAGGAGGAGGAAGCGTATGCCAGCGTTATGCTCGAACTCAACGATACACTTCCCGAGGGTGTTGCGGAAAACTTTGCGAGAAACATAGCAACGGCACTCGGAAACAAGACTACGGACAACATTTCAATCATAGATTCCGCGGGTAATCTTCTGTTCTCGGGAATGGAGGAAGCGGAGAACAATTCAGGTACAGTCAACACATCCAATCAGATCGCGCTCAAGACCCAGGCCGAGAATGCTCTCAAGCAGGAAGTCGTTCAGGTGCTCCTCGGATCGAATCTTTACGAGGATGTAAAGGTCTCGCCGAATCTGAGAATGGATTTCTCATCCCTTAAGGAGACCGAGCACAAATATACCCAGGCGGATGAGAACGGTACCAACGTGCTGGCACATGAGGATACATACGAAGCCGAAGGAAAAGGCGGAGCAGGCGGTGTTCCGGGTACGGACACGAACCAGGAAGAGACCACCTATGTAATGGAGGATAACAACAACTCCAATTACAGCGTTACCGAGGAATCGAGAGATTACCTTCCGAGCGAGAAGATCACGGACAAAGTCACTCCTCCGGGAGCCATCGACTACGCCAATTCATCGATCGGTATAACGGCATCGCATTACGTTATCTACAAAGAGAGTGACGTCAAGGCACAGGGACTTCTTGACGGCATAACGTTTGATGAGTTCAAGAATCAGAACAGCGAAATGGTCAAGAAGGAAGTTGACGAGGAAATGCTCACGCTCGTGTCAAACGCAACGGGCATCCCTTCGGCGAACATTTCCATCGTGGCATATGACGTCCCGATATTCCAGCCCGAAGAAGGCCTGTCGCTGTCACCTTCGAACATAGCCCAGATCATCCTGATCGTGCTCATACTTGCACTTCTCGGCATCGTGGTTCTTACGACGTTTCGGAAGAACAAAGAGGAGGAGGTCGCTGCGGAGCCCGAGCTTTCGGTTGACGATCTTCTCACCACCACGCAGGAGCATCAGGTTGAGGATATAGACCTTGAGACCAAATCCGAGATCCGTCTCATGGTCGAGAAATTTGTTGATGATAATCCGGATGCCTCGGCTCAGCTTCTCAGAAACTGGCTGAACGAGGAATGGGGGTAAAATATGGCTGGTAAAGAAAAAGAGGAAAAGCTCACCGGTCTCCAGAAGGCTGCAATTCTCCTTATAGCGCTGGGTCCGGAGAGAAGTGCGCTTATCTTTAAACATCTCAAGGAGGAGGAGATAGAGGACCTGACACTTGAGATCGCGAACACGCGAAGCGTCACACCTCAGGCCAAGGAAGAAGTCATCAACGAATTTTACGGCGTCTGCCTTGCACAGCAGTACATCGCCGAAGGCGGTATCAGTTACGCCAAAGAACTCCTCGAGAAAGCTCTCGGAAACGAGAAGGCTCTCGACGTTATCGGAAAGCTTACCGCTTCGCTTCAGGTTAAGCCTTTCGAATTCATACGTAAGACCGAAGCTTCACAGCTCCTTAACTTCATACAGGATGAGCATCCGCAGACGATCGCCCTCATCCTGTCATATCTGAACCCGAGTCAGGCTGCGCTGATCATCTCTGCGCTACCGCCCGACAGACAGTCCGACGTTGCAAAACGTATCGCGATGATGGACCGTACAAGTCCCGATGTCATCAAGGAGGTGGAGAAGATCCTGGAATCCAAGCTGTCGTCTCTCGTCAATCAGGATTACACCATCATCGGTGGTGTGGACGCCGTTGTCGATATCCTCAATACCGTCGACAGAAGTACAGAGAAGCACATCATGGAAACTCTCGAGATCGACGAGCCCGAACTTGCCGACGAGATCAGGAAGAAGATGTTCGTATTCGAAGATATCCTGCTGCTTGACGACCGCGCGATCCAGAGAGTACTTCGTGACGTTGATAACTCAGACCTTGCTATCGCGCTTAAGGGTGCGAACGAGGAAGTCCAGAATGCGATATTCAACAACCTTTCCAAGCGTCTTGCCCTTATGATCAGGGAAGATATGGAATTCATGGGTCCTGTTCGTATGAAGGATGTTGAAGAAGCCCAGCAGAAGATCGTTAATACGATCAGAAGACTTGAGGATGCATCCGAGATCGTTATTTCCCGTGGCGGAGGAGATGAGATAGTTGTCTAGTACGTTGATCAAATCCTACACCTATAATTATGCCGAAGAGAAAGAGAAGAAAGGCAAGCGCGTCATAGATTCGAACCTCGCCGTATCCGAGAGGATAAGAGAGCTTTCGGAGATGATGGAGGCGGAACCCGAGGAAGATTTTGCCGATGAATTTACCGAGGGTCTCGATGCGGCCCAGGTGGATGCGCTGTTGACCGATCAGGACGAACTGGCCGCCGAGAACGCAAAGAACGAGGCGGCTCAAAAACTTATAGACGAAGCCAACGAAGAAGCACAGCAGATAATAGAGAACGCAAATGCCGAAGCAGAGAGGATCATAGCGGAAGCGAATGCTAAGGCCGAGGAGATCTTCGCGGAGGCCAGAGAAAAAGGTATGGCCGAAGGAAGCGAAGCCGGATATGCCGAAGGAATGGAAAAAGCGGCGGAAAAAGAGAGAGAGGTCGAAGAGAAGTCTGTAGCTCTCGACCGGGCATATGAGGCGAAAATCGCGGAGCTTGAACCCAAGTTCGTGGACACCCTTACAGGTATATATTCGCACGTACTGGGTATTGACCTGACCGGTCGATCAGAGACGGTGCTTTATCTTTTACAGAATACGATCAGAAACATAGAGGGGACCAAGAACTACCTGGTCCATGTTTCGGGCGATGACCACGAGTTCGTGTCCGAACACAGGGATGATCTTGCCGAGGGACTCGGCTCGTCCGCAACCGTTGAAGTGATCAACGACGTCACGCTGACGGCAGGAAACTGTTTTGTCGAGACAGACGGCGGGATATTCGATTGTTCACTCGGAACGGAACTAGAACTGCTCAAGAAAGAATTGAGAGTCCTGTCGTATGGAAATTGATTTTGGCAAATACAACAAGGCATACGAGAAGACATATTTCAAGAGACTCGGGAAGGTCGTAAATGTCGTCGGACTGACGATAGAGAGTAACGGGCCCGAGGCCAAGCTTGATGACCTTTGCAGGATCATCGTCGATGCCGAGACCGGGAAATACGTTCAGGCCGAAGTCATAGGCTTTAAGGACGGCAAGACCCTTCTGATGCCTTTTGAGTCAACGGAAGGTATAGGCTCCGGGTGTATTGTCGAGAACATGGGATATCCGCTTTCCGTGCAGGTCGGTCCGGAATTGTTGGGACTTGCACTCGACGGGCTGGGTCATCCGATAGACGGTTCGGAACTTAACTGCGCGCAGAGTTACCCGATAGAAGCGCCTGCACCCGACCCGCTTAAGAGAGAGATTATAAACGAGATCCTTCCACTCGGCGTTAAGGCGGTGGACGGGATCATGACAATAGGAAAGGGCCAGCGTATAGGGATATTCGCAGGCTCAGGTGTAGGAAAGAGTACACTTCTCGGAATGTTCGCCCGCAACACGCAGGCGGACATCAATGTCATAGCCCTTATAGGAGAGCGTGGCAGGGAGGTTAGGGAATTCATAGAACGTGACCTCGGGGAAGAGGGTATGGCCAGATCCGTAGTAGTTGTCGCAACGAGCGACAAGCCGGCTCTCGTCAGACGTAAGGCCGCACAGACGGCGACCGCAATCGCCGAGTATTTCCGCGATCAGGGCAGGGATGTCCTTCTGATGATGGACTCACTGACGCGATTTTCGATGGCACAGCGCGAGATCGGGCTTGCCAGCGGTGAACCCCCCGTAACCCGCGGCTATCCACCCAGTGTTTACGCGCAGATGCCCAAACTTTTGGAGCGCGCCGGATGTGATGACAAGGGATCGATAACCGGATTGTATACGGTTCTGGTCGACGGTGATGATTTTAACGAACCGATCACGGATACCGCAAGATCGATACTCGACGGTCATATAATGCTTGATCGTAAGCTTGCGCACAAAAATCACTACCCGGCGATCGATGTCCTCCAGTCGATATCCCGTTGTATGAGTCAGATAGCGACCAAGGAGCACAAAGCTGTGGCAAACCGCCTCAAGACGGTGCTCGCAACGTACACCGAAGCCGAGGACCTTATCAATATCGGGGCGTACAAGGCCGGGGCCAATCCGAACATCGATTATTCGATAGAGAAGATAGACAAAGTCAATGAATTCCTGTGCCAGGACGTTGACAGCCGGTATACGCTGGATGAAGAGATACAGTTGCTCTCTGATATTTTCGCGGAGGATGCTGAAGTTACGAGCGCGTGATAAATGTATTTCCTCACAAACGCGCTCTGAAGTGAGCATTTTGGTGAGATATGGCAAGATTCCGCTACAGGATGCAAAACATCCTTAATGTAAAAGAGAAGCTTGAGACCCAGGCGAAGAATGAATTTGCGATCGCCGCGGCCAAAGAGAGGGAGGAAGAGGAGAAACTGAACGCCCTCAGAGACCGCAGAAACGGATTTGAGGCACATCTTAAGGAACTGGTCGCATCCGAACTTGATGTCATTAAGATAAAGGAAGCCGAGGATGCGCTTGAGGTCATCAAGCATCACGTAAGGCTTCAGGAACTGAATCTTGCGGCGGCAAGACAGGAACTTGAGGTCGCGCGCCAGAAGCTGACCGCGGCTATGCAGGACCGCAAGACACATGAGAAGCTCAAAGAGAAGCAGTTTGAGCAGTTTAAGGCCGAGGAGGCCGCGAAGGAAAGCAAAGAAATTGACGAGCTTGTCAGCTATCGTCACGGCAGGTAATAAGGACGTACCCGTTTACGGGAGGATCATATAATGGCAGATGTAGAAGAGGGCCAGGAGCTCTCCGAAAAAGAAAAAAAGAAGAAGGAAAAAGAAGACAAGAAAGCCGCCAAGAAGGCCGGCAAGGGTTTTGACGCTCTTGCGACCGACAACGGCGCTCTTTACGCGGACATCGATGATGAGGATGAGGGATTTTCACCGTCGGTGCTTCTTATAGTTATCCTTATCGTGATCATATGGATCGCGATCCTTGCGCTTCTCGTAAAGCTTGATATCGGCGGATTCGGATCGGGCGTGCTGCGTCCGATATTAAAGGATGTGCCGTTTGTCAACAAGATCCTTCCCGAACCCGCATCAACGGAGGAATATGTCGGTGATTTCGACAATCTGCCCGATGCGCTTGCCGAGATTGAACGCCTGAATAAGCAGATCGATGAACTCAAGAAGGAGCTTGCGAACGGAGACGGTGAGGAATCCGAGGAGATCAAGGCTCTGAAGGAAGAGATCGTAAGGCTTCGAACGTTTGAGGACAGCCAGATCGAGTTCCAGAAGCTCAAGACCGAATTCTATGAAGAGGTCGTGTTCTCGGATAAAGCGCCCGATATCGATCAGTACAAGTCGTATTACGAGGAGATAGATCCCGATAACGCCGAATACCTGTACAAACAGGTGGTCCAGCAGCTTGAGACCGACAGGATCATGGATGAGTATGTCAAGGCATACAGCGAGATGAAGCCGAAGCAGGCGGCTGCGATATTCGACCAGATGGGCGACAATCTGGATCTGGTGGCGAAGATCCTCGGCAATATGGAGACGAACCCGAGGGCGAAGATCATACAGGCAATGGATAAGGAGCTGGCTTCAAAACTCACAAAACTGATGGATCCCCAGTAGATGTCAGGACGACAGTCCTGACAGGCGGAGCGCCGTTTGAGCGGGGGCGGTACCTACATTTCTCTTCCGGGGGTTAAGTATTACATCTCTTCGGTCGATAAAGTATATGAGTGCCAACGCACCTTGAAAACTGAAGAGAGGAGGATGGAAGATGGCAAACACTACAGTAACCTCGGTAAGCGATCTTTTGCTTACGAACGTTACAGCCGGTGTAAAAGCCGGTGACCAGAAGGTCTCCGATACTTCGGGATTCTCGGAAGTAATGAACATCGCCAAAGATTCGACTTCAAAAGTCGGAGCGGTCAAAGGCGACGATGTTGCAAAGACGAGAACAGTCGTTGAGACACCGAAGAGTAAAGAGATCAGGACCGAGGACAGAGCCGTACGCGATCCGATGGCAAATAAAGCCAACAAGGCCGAATTTACCGAAGAAGCCGCAAAGGAAGCTTCCAAGATCTACGACAAGATCAAAGAAGTCCTTAATGTAAGCGACGAAGACATCGAGAACGCGATGGAAACACTCGGGATCACCGCAGTCGATCTGCTCGACCCCGTCAGCATCAGAGAACTTTGCATGGAACTTACGGGAGTCACCGATTCGATCTCACTTATAACAAACGCGGATCTTTACGTGAATGTTAAAGAGATCGCTCAGGCAGCGGATGACGCGGTCGCACAAATAGCCGCACAGTTCGGTATGACTACAGAGAACACCGAATCGATATTCAAGGACGAATCTATAATTGATGCGGTTAAGGAAACATTTTCAGATCTGATAAACAAATCAGAGGCAGCTGAGCTTCAATCACAGGAAGCGACGGTTCTCACGGACGGGAATCAGGTACAGATGCCGATCACAGACACGGATGTCACAACAAAGGCGGGAGATACAGCTACCGCAGAAAATCATATTGATACGGTTGTAAAGGCAGACGCCGATACAAACGCAAACGCAGCAGCGGGCACGGAAGCAAAAGCTGTTACGGTTGAGGTAAAGGGTACACCTAATGAAAGACCCGTACAGGAAAGCGTAAGACCCGAAGAGGCAAGGGAAGTCGGAACGGAAGATCCGCTCGCAAAAACCACAGTCGGAACGACCGAGACTTTCAAAGCTGCAACAAAGCCCGAAGAGAGCAGCCTTAAGGAGAACAGCTCCGAAGCTGAAGTACTCAAGGGTAACAACGAAACGCAAAGCAACGTTTCGAGATTTGCCGATATAGATACGGCAGCTGCAGCACCCCAGCAGACAACGGTTGTAAACACCGAAGTCAACGACCTCGGACAGGTGGTGGAAACGGTAACGACTTATTCGAACGGACAGGCCGAATCGATAATGAGTCAGGTAACCGAATCGATCAGGGTCAGTTACACACCCGATACGACATCGATGGAGATGCAGCTTCACCCCGCATCACTCGGAACGGTGAACATGAACATCGCATCGACAAACGGAGTGGTAACAGCCCACATACTTGTCGAGTCAGAAGCAGTAAAGGCTGCGCTTGAGAGCCAGCTGATAACTCTTCAGCAGACGTTCGATGAACAGGGAATGAAAGTTGAAGCGGTTGAAGTGGCAGTCGCAAACTACGACCTCAACAGAGGAACAGGTTCCGAAACGGGAAGCAATTCCGAAGATCACAACCAGGGAAGAGCAGGAAGGGTCGGAACAAGACGCAGGATCAACCTTAACGATCTTAGCGATGACGACATGGAAGAGCTGAGTGAGGAAGAAAAGCTCTCTGCCGACATGATGGCAAGATCGGGAAACAGCGTTGATTACACAGCATAGTAAAGGAGACAGCCTATGTCAACAGTAGCAAACATAGTAAACGGAGAGATCCAGAAGAACGGTGTGTCTGCTGCCGAAGCCAAGAACAACACGACCGCAAAGTCAGGCGATCTTGACAAGGAAGCGTTCCTTCAGCTCCTCGTTACACAGATGAAATACCAGGATCCGCTGGAGCCTACGGACAACACCGAATATGTTTCACAGCTCGCTACATTCTCCGAACTTGAGCAGATGACAAACCTCGTTGCATCATCCGACCTGACAAGAGCTTCACAGCTTGTGGGACAGTATGTAACGGTCAAGCAGAAGAACGAGACGACCGGAGAAGAGACGATCACGGGCGGCAAGGTTGACTACGTAACAGTCGAGAACGGCAAAGGATATCTTAACATCGGCGATTCCAAGTATTCGATCGATGATCTCGATTCCGTAGTAGATGAGAAGTACTTAAACGCTTACAACCTTGCAAC
>JAILRJ010000097.1:0-4659 GCA_024698285.1 Lachnospiraceae bacterium
CGGATAATACAAGTGCGATATTCATATCGGATCCTTTTATCTGGCCAGCTCTCTTATATCCTTTATGGCCTCTTTGTATGTCTTCTTCTTGCCAAACAGGAGCGTTGTTCCGAGAACGAATCCCTTAACTCCCTTGGGCGCAAATTCCACTATCTTATCGGCTGAACACGCACCGTCCCAGTAAGCATCAAATCCCATCTCTTTCTGAAGCGGGAGCAGCTTCTCATATTTCTTGGCAACGTAAGGCAGATACATCTGTCCCGCGTTTCCCGGATTGACCGACATTACAAGAACTTTCCTGACGATCTGGAGCATCTCTACAACCGTCTCAACGCTTGTTCCGGGATTGATCGCGATACCCGGGATCATCTTGGCATTGATTATCTTCTGAAGTGTCGTGGACGGATGATACTCCGCTTCGGGATGAATGTAGACCGTATCTCCGGGTCGGAGTTTTTCCAGAAAGAAATGAATGTTGTTGTTGGGGTGCTCAAGCATCAGATGAACGTCAAGCGGCTTACTGGTCGCGGATGCGATATAGGACATATCGTTAAGCGACATCGCAAAGTTCGGAACGTAACGTCCGTCCATTATGTCGATATGAAACGAGTCAATACCGGCATCTTCAAGATCCCGAACTTCTTTTTCAAGATTACCGTAATTGGCGCACATCATCGATGCGCATAATTCGATCTCCATTATTTCCTACCTTCTTCCAATATCATTTCGGTCACTTCACGGATGACTCCCTCACCGCCCTTTGCGCTTGTTACGTAGTCTGCTACAGCTTTTACCGAGGCGCACGCATCGGCGGGACAACATCCGAGTCCGACGAATTCGACCGCATCCTTATCCGCAAGATCATCACCGATATAAACAACTTCCTCGGGTTTGATCTTGTATGTTGCGCACAGTCTGTTGATACACGAAACTTTGTCAACGCAGCCCTGAGCAAGAACATCTATCTTGAGCTTTTCACAACGACGTTTGTTAAGAAGCACATCTTCACCGGTGATAACTCCCGTGATTATGCCGTTCTCCCGAAGGAGTCTGAACGCAACTCCGTCTCTTGTGTTAAACTTCTTAAGTTCATCACCCTTTTCGGAATAGTACATTCCGGCATCGGTCATACAACCGTCGCAATCGGTCAAAAACATCTTGTATTTTATGCTCTGTCCTTTTTCGGCCCCGGGCGTTGTTGCGGCTGATTTTGGATCATCGCCCTCCGGCGCTTCCGACATCATATCTCTTCTTGCCATGAGTGCTTCTGTAACTATCCAGTCGCTCGGCTCATCGATCTCATAATACGTATCCTCGCTCATAAGCGATATCCTGATATTGCCGGAAAGCCTGCTCCCGCTTGCCAGAAGACTCTTACGGGACGTGATATAAAACGCACCGTTCTCCACATAGTATTCTTCAAAATCCTGACGTCTCGGTCTGTTTCCGACATCATAATTCTGCGGTCTGGCATTCCCGTCATTGTCTATTCCCCAGATAAAACGCTTCTGAGGAACGACCGAAATGACGCTGTCGGTGCCCTGGGTGGAGAATGCGTTGAATCCGTTATCAAGATCCGCACCCGTAAGCATCGGAGATGTAGCCTGGACAAGCGCAATATTGTCAAACCTGTGCTTTTTGGCAAATTCGATCATCGCCGATTCCGTTGTCGCGGTATCCGTAGCCGTTTCCGGAGATCTGTCTATCACGCTTACCTTACCGAACCTGTCATAGTCCTCGGAGCAGAATTTCTCAACACACAGTTTAATGTCGTTGCTGTCTGTCGCGACAAATACCTTGTCGATAGCACGGCAGTCACATGCGGCTACGACCGTCCAATAAACGAGCGGCCTGCCGTGGATCTCTTTGATGTTTTTGAGAGGTATGGATTTGCTCCCTCCCCTTACCGGAATAAAAGCGACATTCATGATCATCTTTTCCTGTATTTTAATTTATCTCTCTGAACCTGCTCTATCGGCAGTATCTCTTCGGATTTGTATGTGAGCGCTTCCTTGGTTGTCTGAAGATTTCTCTTAAGTCTTCTGATACCGTCCGGTTCGAGTGATGCGGCGTGGTCCGTTCCCTTAAATGTACGGTCAAGTGTATAATGCCTCTCGAATACGCTCGCGCCGAGTGTATATGCGGCAACATCTATGGCGATACCCAAATGGTGTCCCGAGAAACCGATCGCTTTAACCCTGTCCTCATAAGCTTCACGCATCCTTGTTATCTCAAGCAGACACACATCCTTGAACGGAACCGGATATCCGGATGTGCAGTTGAACAAAACAAGATCCTTTGCTCTTCCTCTTTCTTCGAAGAACTTAACTATCTGCTCCTCTTCATCTCGTGTTGTCATGCCGAATGAGAGCTGGATCTCTCCGTCATAGTTATCGCATATATATCCGAGCATATCATAATTGGTATTGCATGCACTCGGTATCTTGATGAACTTCGGGTTGATCGAGACGATCTCTTTGGCACTCGTCATATCCCATACGGATGTGGAATACGTGATCCCGGATTCCTCACACCACTTTTTGAGCTGTTTATGCTTATCAAGATCGAACTCCAGAAACTCCCTGTGAGCCCCGTATGTATCACCGTATGAATTGTACGGAACGGGGTGCGGTGCATTGTACTGCTCGGGCGTAAGAAGTTCTTTCGGACAACGCTTCTGGAACTTGATCGCATCCGCCTTACAGAACATCGCGGCGGTAACAATGAGTTCATGAGCGATATCCATATCTCCCATATGATTGCAGCCTGCTTCGGCTATAACGTAAGGATCTTTATATACCACGTTCGAACACCTCCTGTATCCTCTCTATTGTAGTGTATCCGTGCGTATTTATCAATGAAATAAACAAAATGACAAGGTTTATGGTATTATATCCAAAAAAGACCAACAGGAGGTTCGGTAAATGGAAAGAGAAAAGTTCGGATCCCGGATCGGATTCATACTCGTAAGTGCGGGTTGTGCGATCGGAATAGGTAACGTATGGAAGTTCCCTTATATGGCAGGACAATACGGCGGCGCCATATTTGTTCTGTTTTATCTGCTGTTTCTCGTTATCATGGGAATCCCCGTTATGACGATGGAACTGTCTGTGGGACGTGCCAGCAGAAAGAGTGCCGTGCTAAGCTACAAAGCCCTCGAAAAGGAAGGCAGCAAATGGCACATACACGGATGGTTCTGCATTGCCGGATGTTACCTTCTCATGATGTACTACACGACAGTTTCCGGATGGATGCTCTCATATGCATGGAAATTTGTTACAGGAAAATTCGAAGGCGTAACATCGGGAACAGCAGGAGATATATTCGGCGGAATGCTTGGAAACCCTTCCGAAATGGCGGTGTTTATGATCATAACCGTTGTGCTCGGTTTTGCGGTACTCAGCCTCGGAGTACAGAAAGGTCTTGAAAGGATAACAAAGATCATGATGACCGGACTTCTGATCCTCATCGTAGTTCTTGCGATCCATTCGATCACTCTTCCGGGAGCCGGCGAGGGATTAAAGTTCTACCTTGCACCCAATGTGGAAAACGTCAAGAACGTCGGTCTGTTCAATCTCATAGTCGGAGCCATGAACCAGGCGTTCTTTACGCTCAGTCTCGGAATTGCCGCAATGGAGATATTCGGAAGCTATATGTCAAAGGACAAATCTATCCTTTCGGAATCCGTACTGATCATCTGCCTTGATACGTTTGTTGCGATCATGGCCGGACTGATAATCTTCCCCGCATGCTCGGCATACGGAGTGTCACCCGATCAGGGCCCTTCGCTGATCTTCATGACTCTTCCGGAACTGTTCATCAACATGCCCGGTGGAAGGATATGGGGAACCCTGTTCTTCATATTCATGTCATTTGCCAGTTTTTCAACGGTTACGGCAGTATTTGAGAACCTTGTCGCATGGCCTACGGATAACTGGGGATGGAGCAGAGGAAAGAGTGTCGTGTGCAACCTGATATTTATCCTTGTGGCAAGTCTTCCCTGCGTATTCGGATACAATATCTGGTCGGATCTTCATATCATCGGGGCAAGAGATGTACTTGATTCCGAGGATTTTCTCGTAAGCAATCTCCTTCTTCCCGGCGGCGCCATAATCTATACACCGTTCTGCGTATCGAAGCATGGCTGGGGATTTGACAAATATCTTGCCGAAGTAAACGAAGGTAACGGAATGAAGATGTCCGCAAAACTTAAGCCGTATCTTGTGTATGTGCTTCCATTACTGATCCTTATGATCCTTGTGGTGGGTCTGATACCGTAACAACGGATCGCATCGTATTTATCACTCTTTTCTTGTCGGCACTCCACATGGGTGCGACAAGAAGCCGTTTCGGTCCGTCACCGGTCAGGCGATGGATCGTGATATCTTCGGGAAGGATATCAAGTATCTTTCTGACAGTATCACAATATTCTTCAAGTGTTGGAATATGAAACGGTCTTTCTTCATACATCTGTGCCAGCTTTGTTCCACGAAGAACATGCATGAGCTGAATCTTGATACCGTCCGGTACAGGGGTAAGATCCCCTATATACCGGGCGGTATTTAATATCATATCTTCCGTTTCGCCGGGGAGCCCGACGATCATATGGATCACCGTGTAAATATCATTCTCTTTGAGTCTGCGGTATCCGTCCTCAAA
>JAILRJ010000005.1:0-5667 GCA_024698285.1 Lachnospiraceae bacterium
GACCCGAACGGGGAGGGATATGACGGAAAGAAACTCCCGGTATGGGATCCGGTATCGTCATCAGATTCGCCACGATATGAGATGATCTTCAGGGAATAGGTAGACATAACTTCATATTGAAATAATGCCACAACAGGTATATAATTGAATTTACAGTCGCTTCTAACTGAACATATTAACATAATCTTACATTGTTATAATATGGGAGAGATTATCATGAAGAGAAGATCATTACTTATGAACATAATGTGTGCTGCAGTGGCTTTTGCCCTTGTTACCGGCGCACTGACAACGGATGTATACGCCGTTGCAAGAAGCAAGTCAAATGATACGGCATCGGAGTCAAGCGGTAGCGAGACAACCAATTCCACCGATAAGACTGAAGTTACATCGAACGGTGCCAATTCCGAGAGCAGCTCTTCCGATGCTCAGGCTGCGGATTCCTCATCAAAGAGCAGCAAAAGCTCAAAAAGCAGCAAGAGTTCGGACGGAGGAAGCGCGAAGAAGGTCGATGAAAAGGGAAACACGATCCTTATGACGCAGAGCCAGCGTGAGAGGAGATTTAAATCCAAGACAAACCCGAAGCGCGGCGAGAGGATCCCGAACGTTATATACAAGCCGAACTATCTCGGATTTACATACGCTGATTTTTCAACATGTAATTCCTATAATTCGGAGAACGGACTTGGCGGACGTCCCATTTATCTTCTCGGAACGATCATGGACATAGAGAAGGTATATGAGAACAATATTTTCTACGGTGTTGCGATAATGGTCAACGACTGTGACGGATATCAGTGGTACATGAGAGCGGACATCGCCAAGAATAAGTATGAGATATTCAAAAACGCGTTCCTCGGAAAGGCCGGTTACATATACGGATTCTATTCGGGATACTCGGGAGTGACGAACCGTCCGATGATGGATGTGACCGTTATACACTTAAACGGACTCACACCGATCAATCTTGCTTACTATCAGCAGTAATGCGATAAGAAAACATATTGTTACATATGATAAGAGACTTCTCCGTTTCGGGGAAGTCTCTTATATATTGTTCGTACTATGTTCAGTCCCTGTTCAGCGAAGTTATTATGCCGAGATCATCATCCGCTTCGCCTTCATCCTCATCGCTCTCCGTGATGTACGAATCCAGGATCCTCTGCAGATCGCCGCGTTTAACGGGTCTCGGTATGATATCGGAAACGTCTTCGGGAAGTTTTCCTTCAATCGCAGCCTTTTCCGAAGGCTCCGCCAGATAAATGATCGGAACGTTTGCCAGTTCCCGGTACGATCTGATTATCTCAAGAACACGCCTTGTGGACATGACATCCAGGTAGCAGTCGATGAATATGATATCGGGTACAGTGGAATTAAGATAGAAAATCGCATTCTTGGGATTATCGAACAATGCGACCTCATAATCACGCTGGAGATAGATCTTCATCAGATCAAGTGTCGAAAAATCATCGTCCAGTATCACGATCGTATGCCTGTCAGAGACAGCCTTCTTCGGCTTGATATCGGGAGAGATCATATGGTCCGTCGAGAACATCGTTGAATCCGGAGCGCCGTACGGCGTGGCCGGCCCGGACGAAAACGACGGTGACTTTCCCGAATTACCGTCTATTAAGTTGGAAAGCTGTAAGAAAATATCGTCTTCCATAATCGGTTTCCCTATAAAAACATACTATCATAATAGGTATAAAAAGTGAAATATAAAAATTTTTTCCAAAAACCTATTGACATACTAGGTGAAACGAGTTATCATTCACTCAATCCAACATTGAAGATGAGAAAGGAGAGAATATTATGAAAAAGTATAGCATTAAAAAAGTGTTGGTAAGCGCAGCGGCATTGATACTCAGTCTCGGAGCGCTTACAGGATGCACGGGCGTGCAGCCTGCCACCGGTTCGGGAGAAGCGGAAGCATCAAAAGGAGATGCAGTCTACAGAACACTTGATGAGATCAAGGAAAGCGGCAAGATAAACATCGGTGTATTTTCCGATAAGAACCCGTTCGGTTATGTGGATGAGAACGGTGCATATCAGGGATACGATGTTTACTTTGCAGAGAGGATAGGTAAGGATCTCGGAGTTGAGATCAATTACGTATCAACGGAAGCGGCAAGCAGGGTTGAATATCTTGAGACAGGTAAAGTCGATATTATCCTTGCAAACTTCACCGTAACGGATGAGAGAGCGGAGAAGGTTGATTTTGCACTTCCTTATATGAATGTTGCACTCGGTGTTGTTTCACATGAGGACAACGTGATCGAGAGCCTCGATCAGGTAAAGGGTGACGATCAGATCATCGTTATCTCCGGTACTACAGCAGAGACATACCTTGAGAAGAACTATCCCGACATCAAGCTTCAGAAGTTTGACACATATGCAACAGCAAAGACATCATTTGAGAACGGTACGGGCGTTGCATGGGCGAACGATAACACAGAGGTTATCGCATACTCACTCGAGAATCCCGGTTATGTTGTAGGTATACCTTCACTCGGAAGCCAGGATACGATCGCTCCCGCTGTTTCAAAGGGTAACAGCACACTTCTCGATTGGCTTAACGAAGAGATCAAGACACTTGGCAAAGAGAACTTCTTCCATGCCGATTATGAAGCAACACTCATTGACACATACGGAAAAGACTACGAAGACACACTTGTTGTGGAAGGCGGCCAGGCGGCGGTAGAGGCGTCTGCTGAGAATACAGGCGATGCTTCGGCCCTTGACATCAAGCCCGGTAACGGCGAGACGATCAAGATCGCGGCTTCACCCGTTCCCCATGCGGAGATCCTTGCAAAGGCAGCCGAGATCCTCAAGGATTACGGATACAATCTCGACATCGTGGAATTCGAGGACTACGTTCAGCCCAACCTCGTAGTTGAATCCGGCGAGTTCGATGCAAACTACATGGAGCACATTCCTTATCTTAACAGCTTCAACGAAGAGCAGGGAACACACATCGTAGATGCGGGCGACATCCACTATGAGCCGTTCGGTATCTATCCCGGCAAGAAGAAGAGCCTTGACGAGATCGCTGACGGCGACAGCATCGCGGTTCCCAACGATACCACAAACGAGGCAAGAGCGCTTCTGCTCCTGCAGGATAACGGACTCTTAAAGCTCAAGGACGGCGCTGACCTTACGGCTACAGTAAACGATATCGCCGAGAATCCTCACAACATCAAGTTTGTAGAACTTGAGGCGGCTCAGGTCGCAAGAGTCGTAAACGAAGTCGAATATGTCGTACTTAACGGTAACTACGCACTTGAAGCCGGTTACTCGGTAGGAAAGGATTCGATCGCATACGAGAAGAGCGATTCCGTTGCAGCCAAGACATACGTTAACATCATCGGCGTATATCAGGGAAATGAGAATACGGACAAGATCAAAGCTCTCGTTTCGGTACTTCGTTCCGATGACATCAAGAAGTTCATCACCGACAAATACGACGGCGCCGTTATCTTCTTTGAAAAATAACAAAAATGTATTAAAATGTGCGGGAGGGCATTTCGCTCTCCCGCAATTTTTTTAAGTGAACATTTCAGACGGAGATACACGGAATGAGCATTATTGAGATCAAAAACCTTACGAAAAAGTTCGAAATGGAAGGCCACACGATCACGGCACTTGACGGTGTCAGCCTTTCGATCGAGAAAGGAGACGTCTTCGGCATCATCGGAATGAGCGGTGCCGGCAAGAGTACGCTGGTCAGATCCATCAACTATCTGGAAAAGCCTTCGGAAGGTGTTGTCCTGATCGACGGCGTCAATATGGAAGAGCTGTCCGAAAAGGAACTTCGCAAAAAGAGAAGCCAGATCGGCATGATCTTCCAGAACTTCAACCTTCTCGAACAGAAGAATGTCATAGACAATATCTGTTTCCCGCTGGAGATCGCCGGGAAAAAGAAGAAAGAGGCCAGAGAGCGGGCCAGGGAACTGCTTAAGCTCGTCAATCTTGAGGAAAAGGAAAAATCGTACCCCTCGCAGCTCTCGGGAGGACAGAAGCAGAGGGTTGCGATAGCGCGTGCACTTGCGACCAATCCGCAGATACTGCTGTGTGACGAGGCAACGAGTGCCCTCGATCCGCAGACAACGGAATCGATCCTGGGCCTTCTTCGTGAGATCAACGAAAAGTTCGGCATCACGATAGTGATCATAACTCACCAGATGTCGGTTGTTACGGATGTTTGTAAAAAGGTCGCCATAATCGACAGCGGACGCCTCGTCGAGTCGGGCGACGTCGAGCAGATATTCAAGGATCCGAGATCGGATGCCGCCAAGGAGCTCATATCGGGCAGAGAGATCCGCTACACGCCGCTTTCAAGCCTTCATGCCGAGAGAAAGATAAGGATTGTGTTCCAGGAGAACTCGGCATACGAGCCTGTTATCGCGAACATGATATTAAAGTTCCAGGTGCCGATGAACATTCTGCGTGCGGATACGAGAAATGTTAACGGCAAGGCAGTCGGAGAGATGATACTCGGACTTCCCGAAGGAGAGGATATACAGAACAGTATCATAGATTATTTCAAAGAGTCGGGATTAAGTGTTACGGAGGTGACTGAAGAATGAATTCACAGGTTATACAGATGCTCCTTGAGGGTATAAGGGATACACTCTATATGACATTCGGCTCCGTGATAATAGGCTACTGCCTGGGACTTCCGCTCGGAATCCTTCTCTTTGTGTCGAATGAAAAGGGACTTCGCCCCAATAAGGCTATATACCGCGTATGTGATTTTATCATCAATATCATAAGGTCCATACCGTTTCTGATCCTGCTGATCCTGCTCATCCCGTTTACAAGGATGATCGTGGGCCAAAGCTACGGATCAACCGCAACGATAGTTCCGCTCGTTATCTGCGCGGCTCCGTACATCGCAAGAGTTGTGGAGTCTTCGCTCAACGATGTTGACACGGGCGTCATCGAGGCAGCCAAATCAATGGGTGCGAGCAATATCCAGATCATATTCAAGGTACTCCTTGTTGAAGCCAGGACATCGCTTTTGACCGGATTTACGATAACGACAGGCCTTCTTCTCGGATACTCCGCAATGAGCGGAACCGTAGGCGGAGGCGGACTCGGGGATATAGCAGTCAGATACGGTTATTACAGGTGGCAGACCGATATAATGATAATCACGGTTGTGCTGCTGATCGTCATATTCCAGATCATCCAGAATGTCGGTACCGGAATATCGATGAAATTTGATAAGAGAAAAAGATAGGATCGTTCATGGATCTTGAAGTAATACGTTCATATATGCCCCTGTATACGGAGGCATTCATACTGACGATAAAGATCGGCTGGATAGGGATTGCCCTGTCGCTTGTGATCGGTGTGCTTACGGCTTTTGCCATGCACTTTCGCGTGCCCGTTCTTTGCAAAGTGGCAAAAGTATATGTTGAACTGTTCCGCAACACTCCGCTTCTCGTGCAGCTCTTCTTTATCTATTTCGCACTTCCGAAGATCGGGATATCGATGAGTGCACAGGTCTGCGGAGCTCTTGGGCTGGGGCTTCTCGGAGGAAGCTACATGGCTGAGGGCTTCAGAAGCGGGCTGGAGGCGATACCCGTCTCGCAGACGGAAAGCGCCATGGCGCTCGGAATGGTCAAAAGGCAGATGTTTACGTCCGTGATCTTTCCCGAAGCG
>JAILRJ010000007.1:0-12603 GCA_024698285.1 Lachnospiraceae bacterium
TTCATCCGAGGGGCGATAGCGCATAAGGGCATGGTGATCGACGAGATATCCGGATCCGGCAGCAGGCTTGCGGGATTTGCGAAACAGAAGAGAGAAAAGAGGACCGGCGTATGACGATATTTCGGAGGATCAGGACTTTTCTGTCTGGGCTGTTGATGATGATCGCGGCTGTTTTATTCGTCATCATTCCGGGTGATGACAAGTATATGATCATTATCGGTATCATCGCTGTCGGATTGGCATTTAAAGCATTGAATGACATTATATTTTACTTTGTCATGGCCAGGCACATGGTCGGCGGGAAGATGATACTGTTTCAGGGAGTTGTGGTCCTTGATTTTGCGATCCTTGCCGCATCCATGTCTCATGTGCCCAAGATCTATATTCTGTTATATCTTGCCGGGATACACGCTTTTTCGGGTGTCGTGGAAACATTGAGGGCCATGGAGGCAAGAAGAACGGTCGAAGGCCCCTGGAGGATGAAGCTCGGACACGGGATCGTAAACTTTCTGCTTGCACTGGCGTGTATCATCTTTATCAGGCGGATCGATACAGCCGTGCTGATATACAGTCTCGGTCTGATCTATTCGGCAGTCATCAGGATGATCGGAGCATTCAGAAGAACGACATTCATTGTGATAGAGTGACAGACAGCGGGATAACAGCGTGTTTTTATTGACAAAACCACTGTTTTCAATATATATTAATTTATAGTTGGATATCTAAGGATTCATAACGAATGTCGACAGGATATTCCGCAATACAGAAGGAGAAGGGAGAATTTTACATGAACAAAAAAAGCCTTTCCATAAGGTGGAAGTTACTTCTGATGGCAGTGCTTCCCGTTTTGATCACAGGCGTTGTCCTTTTGATCGTTATCGGTATTAAACTGAGATCGGGAATGATGTCACAGGCACTGGACGGTTTGATGGCATCGGCCGAGATGTTCAGGGAACAGATCGCTATCACCGACATGGATCTTACCACCAATGAACTTGAGGATGCTTGTAAAGCGTCGACTGGTTATGATTTTACAAGATTCGAAGGCGACACAAGAGCTTCGACTTCGGTTGTTAAAACTGACGGAACACGTCCCATCGGAACACAGGCAGCTCCCGAGGTTGTTGAAGCCGTTCTCAAACAGGGAAAGAGGTTTACATCGGAGAAGACCGATGTTGCGGGTCAGGAGTACTGCGTTGCCTATACACCGATCAAGGATGCGAGCGGAAAGATAACTGGTATGGCATTTGCCGGAAAGCCGACGGCTGAGATGAATGCGACAATATCCAGCAGTATCCTCTCTGTAGTTGTCATCGGTGTAGTCATTATCATCGTTACGATCATCGTCGTGTTCATAATTGCCAACAGCCTCGTCAATGCGGTAATGAAGATTAACAATGTAATCAACAGACTGGCTGAAGGTGAATTCGAGAAATCCGAAAACGAGAAGGAAAGGGGAGACGAGATCGGTCAGATGATGGACAGCTCCAATACCCTTATAGATGTTCTTTCAAATGTTGTTAACGATATCAAGAAGATTTCCAATACGACAAGGAATCAGTCGGGAGAAGTCAACGAAACATCGAGGATGATCAAGGATACCGCAGACGGCGTTCTTACGGCCATCCAGGAAATGAGTAAAGGTGCTTTCGAACAGAGCGAATCTCTTGATAAGGCATCCAAGAATGTGGACAGCCTTTCGGCAGCTATCCGTACGGTTGCGGAAAATGCAGAATCACTTGCAGCATCCGCTGCAGATATGAGTGATGCTTCTCAGGCATCGGTTGAGGCTCTTCAGCAGTTGTCCGAGAACATGGATTCAATGGAACAGGCTGTTAACGAGATCAGCAGTACCATGCAGGAGACAAACAAAGCCGTCAAGAACGTTAACGAGAAGGTTGACGGTATCACGAATATCGCTTCCCAGACGAACCTCCTTGCACTTAATGCTTCGATCGAAGCTGCAAGAGCGGGTGAAGCCGGAAGAGGATTTGCGGTTGTTGCCGAGGAGATCGGAAGTCTTGCTACCGAGTCTTCACAGACTGCGAACGAGATCAGAGACGAGATGAAAACGCTTCTGGAACAGGCTGAGAAAGCAAGTCTCAAAGCAGAAGAAGTCAGCAACATCGGTAACAATGTTACCCAGGTGCTTAACGATACGGTTGAGAAGATCAATGCCCTTATCGACGGTGTAAGCTCAACGGTTGACGGTGTTAACAATATTTCGGCTCTTACCGAGGAATGTGATGCATCAAAGGTTGTCATCGTCGATGCGGTAAATGCTCTTTCCGCAATTTCGGAAGAATATGCGGCTTCAACCGAGGAGACATCTGCTTCAATGGAAGAGATCAATTCCAATCTCGGAAGACTTGCAAGCTCATCCGAAGAACTCATGGCTGTTTCGGCACAGCTTGATACAGACCTTGAATTCTTCAAATTATGATAAAGTAAAGGGCTTCAAACCCTCGCGGAAAGCATCTGACCTGTGTCGGATGCTTTCTTTATTGGTAATAACATCCGGTTTATGATAGAATTGTCTGGACTATGAGAGAAAGATACGGTAACAGAAAAAAGAAGATCATACTGTATTCGGTCTTGTTCGGATTGTACAGTATCGCGATGATCACCATAATCCTGCTGTCAAGAAGAGGCGGAACGTTCACGCTTTTCGGGCAGGAAGTAGCTGTCGGGGTATTTACCGGTGCGCTCTCATCGTTTGCAAGCATGTGTCTTATCATAGTTGCCGTTTATTCGGTCAGGATAGGATATGTTGTTTCGCTTGTCCTGACGATAGCTCAGTTTCCGACGATCATAGTGATGCTCATAAGGGGGAGATACGCAACCAGTATTCCCGGTTTTTTCAGTAATATCCTTGTGCTGACCGCTGTCATAATGATCCACAGAAGGACCAGGATGATACGTGAATATCAGAACGCGGAAGTGGAAGCGCTTATAGAAAGACAACGCGGTGCGGAAAAACTGTTTGAACAGACTGCGACTGCTCTTGTAAATGCGATCGATGCGAAGGATGAGTATTCACGCGGACACTCGCAGAGAGTAGCCGAGTATTCCCAAAGGCTCGGAATGCTGCTTGGAAAAAGTGACGAGGAGTGCAAGGAGATATATTATGCAGCACTTCTTCATGATGTCGGAAAGATCGGTATCGCTGACAATATTCTTAACAAGAACGGTAAGCTTACCGAAGAGGAATATGAAGAGATCAAGAAGCATCCGTCCCTCGGTAAACAGATACTGTCCGGTATCACGGAGTACCCGTATCTGTCGATAGGAGCACACTTCCACCATGAGAGATACGACGGCAAAGGGTATCCCGAAAAGCTCAAGGGAAGCGACATTCCCGAGATTGCCAGGATCATATCGGTGGCTGATGCATACGATGCGATGTCATCAAACAGAAGTTACAGAGATGCAATGCCGCAGCAGCTTGTACGTGAGGAGATCGTAAAAGGTGCCGGAGCCCAGTTCGATCCCGATATCGCAAAGGCGATGCAGCATCTTATTGACATAGATTCCGAGTACAAGATGAAGGAGAGAAGGGAAGTCAGGGAACTCTCCGGCAGGAGCGAACTTAACTGCACCGAATACAGGAAAGAGATATCGGAGGGTATCATTGTTACACCGAAGATCACCCGGATCAGTCTGCAGTCGATACCGGCCGACGAGGGAAAGAGCGGCGACGATATCCCTTCATTTATCCTCTTTGATTCACTTGACGGGCGTGTCTACGGCGAACCGAGGATGATCAAGAGCCTCAATTACTTCGAGTATGCCGAAATACGTTTTGACGGCAAGGTTTCCGTAAGCGGCGCCCGTGAGTATATGACGGATGTGACCCCGGATGAAGTCGGAGATAAAGATGAAGACGTCCGTAAAGAAGGTATTGTATATGACATCGAAGCGGTCAAGGTCAGGGACCATGTTTCGATAAAGATAGATGACGGAAACTACACCCGTAATGTTATCATTGCGCTTCCGGACTCCGCAAGGTTTGCGTATATCGCGGTTACCGGGCAGAACTGCCTTATCAGGGAAGTATCCATAGATGAGAACGGTGAGAGTGTCGGAGATGATTATATCCCCAGGATCGCCCCTCTTATCAGCTATATTGAAGGCAATGAGGGCGATATTCCGAACATCCAGGTGGACGGATACAGAACGGATTCGACCGAAGGGATACCGGTTACGGATAAGATGGAGATATCTTTCCATGCAATGAGTCTTCCCACGGCCAGACTCATCTGGCACTGCCCGTTCGTGAACCTCTTTATGTCGGAAGACGGAAAGGTTGACGGAAAAGGATATACCGAACTGTCACTCGTAAGATTTGACGGGGAGAACTGGGAGTCACTTGATGACGATATCAAGAACGAGCTCGTTGTCGACAGGAGAAAAGATTTTGTCGGTTGGGATGCCTGGAAAGAGAACAACAAAGCGGGATACGACACACGGATCTCGTTTGACAGAAAAGCCGACAGGATCATTATGCATACCGCCAATCAGGGTATAACGATTACCAATACGACATACATCGGAGCCGACAAACCGGTATATGCGGCTCTGACGGGTGATCAGGTTGCCATTACCGATATCAGGATACATAATTAAGCATGTACACCATCAGACTTGAACTGGGGCGCGAGCTTGAGGACCTGCTGTTTCAGAAGATGCAGGCCAAGCGGAACGAAGAGGAGCTTGCTGCCTATCGATACAGGGCAAAACAAATATGGTACGCAAAAAAGATAGGTAAACTGTCTTTGCATTTGGGATTCCTCATAGGAATCCTTATTCTTGTCTTTACGGATATTTCCAAGTTCAACGAGCTGAGGGAGCTTGAAGCACTTCTTGCAAAACGTCCCGTTTTCTATGCCGCACATCCTGTTATTGACCTCACCGTAGTGGAAGAGATGAGACAGAAGGCCGAGGAATACGAGCGCCTTAAGAGCACACAGTACTTCGCGCAGACAACCGACAGCACGGAAGGTATGGGCGAGGACATAATAAGCAAATACGGTATCGTAGTCGACATCAATAACGAGACGATCCTTGCTGCGAGAGACGCGAAGACCAGAATGTATCCGGCGTCAATGACAAAGATCATGACGGTGCTCGTTGCCGCCGAGAACATAGCCGAGGATTCGCTTGAAGATACGTTCACGATAACGCCCGAGATAAACTATTACAGCAGCAGTCACGGGGCTAGCAGAGTAGGTTTTCTCGATAACGAGACCGTAAAGGTAAAAGATCTGTTCTACGGTACGATCCTGCCATCGGGTGCTGATGCGGCCGTGGGGCTTGCGACGTATGTGGCGGGAAGTCACGAGGCTTTTGTCGATCTGATGAACAAGAAGCTTGAGACTCTCGGATTGTCGGAGACGGCGCATTTTACGAACTGTGTGGGACTGTTTGACAATGACCATTACTGCACGTGCTATGACATGGCCATGATACTGCGTGCGGCAATCGCCAACCCGCTGTGCCGCGAGGTTCTCTCGACAAGGGTATATTCAACATCGCCGACCGAACAGCATCCGGATGGGATCGAGATATCAAACTGGTTTCTCCGAAGGGCTGAAGACAAGCCGATCGGCGGCACCATCACATGTGCCAAGACCGGATACGTCAAGGAGTCGGGAAACTGTGCCGCGAGCTTTGCAACGGACAATAACGGATGTGACCTGATAGTCGTAACCGGAATGTCCACGGGAAGCTGGAGATGCATATATGACCACGTGGGCCTGTACAGGAAGTATATGCCCGGCTACGATCCGTCGGGAGTTGATACCGCAAAAGAGTCGGAAGAGGCCGAAAATGGGCCTGCGGACGAAGGAAACTGAAAACTTCATCACATTTTTTTAAATTCATCACAAAAAATAAAGGAAAAGAGATGTCTTCACGGAATATTATCAGTGGAGACATTTTTTATGAGAATCAGGGAAGAGATCGAACAGTGGGAAAACCGGTATCTGTCGCCCTATGCTTCAAAGAGCATGAATTCGATGGGCAGGGATATCGAAGAAGAAGAGTGTGATATAAGGCCTGTATACCAGAGAGACCGTGACAGGATACTTCACAGCAATTCTTTCAGAAGACTTAAGGATAAGACCCAGGTATTCCTGGCTCCCGAAGGCGACCATTACAGAACACGTCTGACACATACCCTTGAAGTATCACAGAATGCGAGAACCATTGCAAAGGCCCTGCGGCTGAACGAGGACCTTACGGAGGCTATCGCGCTCGGGCATGACATTGGACATACTCCTTTCGGGCATGCCGGCGAGCGTGCTCTGGCGCGCGTGTGTCCCGAAGGGTTTGAGCATAATGTGCAGTCGGTTAGAGTCGTTGAGGTTCTGGAGAAGCGCGGAGCCGGCCTGAATCTTACGCGTGAGGTCAGGGACGGTATTCTCAATCACAAAACAAAAGGTATGCCGTCGACGCTGGAAGGCAAGATCGTGCGATTTTCCGATAAGATCGCATACATACATCACGACATGGATGATGCGATAAGAGGGAAGATACTGTGTGAGGAGGATATTCCCAAGGAGCTTCGCAACACGCTCGGAGATACGACAACAAAGCGGTTTGACTGCTTCACACACGATATAATACGCAATTCGGAAGATAAGAACGACATCTGCATGTCGGATGAGATAGCGGAAGCCATGAAAGAGCTTCGTCAGTTTATGTTCGACAACGTATATACGAACCCGAGGGTGAAGAGCGAGGAGACCAAGGCGGAGCGACTTGTGGAGTTTTTGTACGATCATTATCTTCACAATCAGGAAAAGCTCCCGGAAGAGTACAGGGCTTTGATGCAAAAGCGCGGTACCAGCCTCGAGAGGGCCGTTTGCGACTATGTATCCTCTATGTCGGACAGATATGCGGTCGCGATGTTCAATGAATTATTCCTACCGAGTTCCTGGAAGGAAATGTAATATGTTGTAATGAGGGACCCGTTTACGGGAGGATTCCTTACTACACCGCGAACCCTATTCTCCGTAGGAGAATTCTAATGGGTGAGCGTCCTTAAAGGCGAGAAATGTATTTACCGGATGAAATAGTTGAGGAAGTACGGCAGCGCAACGATATAGTCGATGTCATTTCCTCATATGTACGTTTGAATAAAAAGGGCAGCAATTATTTCGGGCTGTGCCCTTTCCATAACGAGAAGACCGGATCGTTCTCGGTAACGCCCGGCAAGCAGATGTTCTACTGCTTCGGCTGTCATGTCGGCGGCAACGTCATAACGTTCGTTCAGAAGTACGAGAACATGACATTCACGGAAGCCGTGAGGATGCTTGCAGACCGAGCGGGGATGACACTTCCCGAGACACATTCGGAGGAAGCGCGCGAGCGGGAGAATCGAAGGGCGCAGCTTCTGGCAGTCAATAAGGAAGCCGGAAAATACTATTACGCACAGCTTAGAAGCGATGTCGGATCCCGAGGGCTCGAGTATTTCCGAAAAAGGGGTCTTTCCGACGAGACGATGCGCAGATTCGGCCTCGGATTTGCCAGATCATCGACAAACGAGACGTTCAGATATCTTAAGAGCAAAGGCTTTGATGACGATATCCTGAGGGAAAGCGGGCTGTTCAATTACAGCGAGAACCGCGGTATGACCGACAAGTTCTGGAACCGCGTTATCTTCCCGATAATGGATACGGGTCAGAGGATAATCGGATTCGGCGGAAGAGTGACAGGCGAGGGCGATCCAAAGTACCTGAATTCTCCCGAAACACCGATATTTGATAAGAGCAGAAACCTTTACGGCCTGAATATAGCCAAGAATACGAAGGCGAAGAACATCATTATATGTGAAGGATACATGGATGTGATCGCACTTCATCAGGCAGGCTTTGATCAGGCGGTGGCCTCTCTCGGTACCGCGTTCACATCGGGACACGCGAATCTGATAGCCAGATACGCACGTGAGAACGTAAGGACCGATGAGATAGCAAGATACAAAGACATACTCCTGTGTTACGATTCCGACGGAGCGGGCGTCGATGCCGCAAAGAGGGCTCTCGTGACACTCAGGGTGGCCGGCCTTAATGCCAAGGTCATCGATATGAAACCGTACAAAGATCCCGATGAGTTCATCAAGAACCTGGGCGCCGAGGAATTCCAAAAGCGGATTGACGATGCGGAAAACGGGTTTATGTACGAGGTAAGGATGCTCGAGAGCGAGTATGACCTTAAGGATCCGTCGGGAAAGAGCCGCTTCATGACTGATGTTGCAACAAGACTTCTGAGATTCGACGATCCGGTAGAACGCGACGCTTATGCGGGACAGATCGCTTACAAATACGATGTTGCATCGGAATCGCTGAATAAAGTCATCAAGAAGCAGGCGATCGCCGGAGACAATATCAGGATCAGCCCGAAACCGCTCCCGACAAGAGGAGATCAGGGCGGTGTTTCGGATGCGGCGCGACTCGTGCAGGGACGCCTCCTCTCATGGATATGTGAGGCACCGGAAATTTACGGGGCCGTCAGACGGTTCATCACCGCGGATGATTTTGCGGACCCGCTATACCGTAAGGTTGCATCGATACTGTTTACCCAGCTCGATGAAGGGACTCCGAATCCGGCCGATATAATAAGCATGTTCACCGACGAGGAAGAACAACGGCAGATAGCGGAAGCGTTCCATCAGAACATGGGGACTCTTGACAGCGAACAGGCCAAAGAGAGCGCACTCAAGGATCTGATGCTCAACATAAAGAGACTCTCGATGACAAGAGAAGACCGCATAGACAACGATTTTGAAACGATAATAAGACTTCGCAGGGAGCTTGACGAACTGCAGCAGACAAATATAAAAATATATCAGGATAAGGGAGAATGAGAAACATGGAAGACGAAATGCAGAAAAAATTTGAGGAGCGTCTCTTAGAACTCAAAGCTTTTGCAAAGAAGAAAAAGAACGTGCTCGAGCCCGGAGAGATCGCGGATTTCTTCAGCGAGTATGAACTTGACGACGACAATTTCGATCGTATATACGAGTTCATGGAGCAGAACGGTATCGATCTTCTGCGAATAGTCGAAGAGGAAGAGGAAGACATCCCCGAAGAAGAGATAGACCTGTCGGAAGAGGACGAGGTCGATGTCGAGAATATCGATCTGTCGGTTCCGGACGGTGTATCGATAGAGGATCCGGTCAGGATGTATTTAAAGGAGATCGGTAAGGTTCCTCTGCTGTCGGCCGAAGAGGAGATCGAGCTTGCAAAACGTATGGAAGACGGCGACGAGGAAGCTAAGAAGAGACTTGCCGAAGCGAACCTTCGTCTTGTCGTATCGATCGCAAAGAGATATGTCGGACGCGGAATGCTCTTCCTCGATCTGATCCAGGAAGGCAATCTCGGACTTATCAAGGCCGTTGAAAAGTTTGACTACACAAAAGGTTATAAGTTCAGTACATATGCAACATGGTGGATCCGTCAGGCCATTACGAGAGCCATTGCCGATCAGGCAAGAACGATCAGAATCCCCGTTCATATGGTTGAGACGATAAACAAGCTCATCAGGGTATCGAGACAGCTCCTTCAGGAACTCGGCCGTGAACCGACCCCCGAGGAGATCGCTGCTGAGATGAACCTTCCCGTTGAGCGTGTACGTGAGATACTCAAGATTTCCCAGGAACCCGTGTCGCTCGAGACACCTATAGGTGAGGAGGAAGACAGCCATCTGGGTGATTTTATCCAGGATGACAACGTTCCTGTTCCCGCCGAAGCAGCTGCGTTTACGCTTCTTAAAGAGCAGCTTGTGGAAGTTCTCGAAACACTTACGGACAGAGAGCAGAAGGTGCTTCGCTTAAGATTCGGTCTTGATGACGGAAGGGCACGTACGCTTGAGGAAGTCGGTAAGGAATTCAAGGTAACGCGTGAGCGTATCAGACAGATCGAAGCAAAGGCACTTCGTAAGCTTCGTCATCCGTCACGCTCCAAGAAGCTCAAGGATTATCTGGACTAAATGGCACATTTGTCGGACAGGCTCAAAGCCGTTGCAAAAATGATAACGCCGGGATTGCCGGTTGCCGATATCGGCTGCGACCATGCCTATCTTCCAATCTGGCTTACTCAGGAGAATATCAGTCTGTATGTGATCGCCTGCGACATCAATGCGGGTCCCATCGAAAGGGCAAAGGAGAACATAGGGGATGCCGAGCTGTCGGAGAATATCGATGTAAGGCAGGGAGACGGTCTGTCTGCCATTACGCCCGGTGAGGTCAGATCGATCGTTATGGCCGGGATGGGCGGAAAGCTTATGATCAGGATACTGTCCGAAGGTGAGGATGTTCTTCGCGAGGTGTCGGAGATAATAATGGAGCCCCAGTCGGATGTGGCACTTCTTCGACATTACCTGCAGGACAACGGATTCAGGATCATCAGCGAGAATATGGTTTGCGACGATGACAAATTCTATCCGCTGATAAAGGCTGTTCCGGGGCAGATGAACTGGGACAAGGAGATATACTTCAGGTACGGCAAGATACTTCTTCGGGAAGAAAATCCCGTGCTGCATGAGTTTCTGCTGATGGAGAAAGAGTACTGCTCCAATCTGTTGAAGGAACTCGCCGAGAATGAGGACATACCGCATGTGTTTGTGCGGATGGAGGAAGTAAAATACGATCTGGCGCTTAATGCCGATGCACTCCGGCTCGTTTCGGAACCGGGGCTGTTTGAGGATATCAGAACGCTGATCTGAAAAAAAGAAATACCGGGAGGGGTAAAATGCGAAAGGTTACGGTTACAATCCAAAACAAAGACTACGAGTACGAAGCGGGTACGACGTACGAACAGATCGCGAAGGATCATCAGAAAGATTACGACGCGAAGATCGTTCTTGTCTCCGCTAACGGAAGGCTTCGTGAACTTCACAAGATACTGTCGAATGACTGTACGCTTGAGTTCATCACGATCGCCGAGAAGATCGGGATGGAGACATACAGAAGGAGTGCAACGTTCCTTCTCGTCAAGGCCGTTCATGACGTTATAGGATCCGATAATAAAAATCACCTGGTCGCGATGTATACCGTGGGCAGGGGACTTCTGTGCAAGATAATAGATCAGGAGATCACGGAGCAGTTTGTCAGAAGCGTTCATGCAAGAATGGATGAGCTGATCTCACAGAACATTCCCATCTGGAAGACGTCATATTCCGTAGAGGAGGCGCGTCGGATCTTCGCGGAAGCGGGAATGGAAGACAAGGTCAAGCTGTTCAAGTTCAGGCGTGCGTCGAAGGTCAACGTGTATTCGATCGGTGATTACAGGGATTACTACTACGGATACATGGTTCCTTCAACCGGATATATTACACACTACGATCTGTTCTCGTATGATGAGGGACTGATCCTTCAGCTGCCTTCAAGGCATTCGCCGAATGTGGTTCCCGAACAGACCGATTCACCTAAGCTTCAGAAGACGCTTCAGGAGACGAGCGACTGGGGAGCAAGCATCGGAATAGAAGATGTCGGTGACCTTAATGAGATGATATGTAACGAAGGTGTCGAGGACGTTATCCTTCTTCAGGAAGCATACATGGAGAGCAGGATCGCGGAGATCGCCAGGGATATTGCGACAAAAGGCGGCAGGAAGTTCATAATGATCGCCGGTCCTTCCTCGTCGGGAAAGACTTCGTTCTCATACAGGCTGTCTATACAGCTTCGTGCATTGGGCCTTCGTCCGCATCCGATCGCCTTGGACAATTACTTCAAAAACAGGGAAGATACGCCCAAGGATGAAAACGGCGATTACGATTTCGAATGTCTCGAGGCGATAGATGTAGAGCAGTTCAACAAGGATATGCTGAATCTTCTGTCGGGAGAGACGGTTGAGATCCCGACCTTTAATTTCAAGACCGGACAGCGCGAATACAAAGGCAATTACATGAGACTCGGAGAGAACGAGATACTCGTTATCGAAGGTATTCACGGACTCAATGAGAAAATGTCTTATGCGCTCCCGGCTGAGAGTAAGTACAAGATATATATTTCGGCGCTCACGGCACTCAATGTCGATGAACATAACAGGATAGCGACTACAGATGTGAGGCTTCTTCGAAGAATGGTCCGCGATAACAGAACGAGGGGAACTTCCGCTTCGGGAACGCTCAATATGTGGCACAGCGTACGCCGCGGTGAGGAGAAGTACATATTCCCGTTCCAGGAAAGCGCGGATGCCGTATTCAATTCGGCTCTCATATATGAACTGTCGGTGTTAAAGCTTTATGCCGAGCCCTTACTGTTTGGTATAAGCAAGGAAGATCCGCAGTATTACGAAGCAAAGAGACTTCTTAAGTTCCTCGATTATTTCCTCGGCGTGACGAGCGAAGGACTGCCGAACAATTCACTCATCAGGGAGTTCGTCGGCGGATCGATATTTAACGTATAAGGATAAAGCGGGAACCCTTTTTCCTGTCCCGAGTCAAACAGACGATCGCTTGAAATACAGAGGAAAGTCCGGGCTTCACAGGGCAGGATGCCGGATAACGTCCGGTGGAGGCAACTCTAAGGAAAGTGCAACAGAAAGTATACCGCCTGCACTTGCAGGTAAGGGTGAAATGGCAGTGTAAGAGACTACCGCC
>JAILRJ010000030.1:0-7063 GCA_024698285.1 Lachnospiraceae bacterium
AAGAACGTCAAAGGTTCCGTCCTGGCTCATTCTCTCTATGTCTTTGAGTCTCTTGATACGTGACTGAATCGTCTTGAAGTTTGTAAGCATACCGCCAAGCCATCTCTCGTTGACGTAGTACATTCCGCAACGTTCTGCTTCAGACTGTACAGCATCCTGAGCCTGCTTCTTGGTTCCTACAAAAAGAATTGTTCCGCCGTTTGATACGATCTCGGATACCGCATTATACGCATCGTCAACCATTCCGACGGACTTCTGGAGATCGATGATGTAGATACCATTTCTCTCCATGTAGATGTACGGAGCCATCTTAGGGTTCCATCTTCTTGTCTGGTGTCCGAAATGAACACCTGCTTCCAACAGCTGTTTCATGGAAATTACGCTCATATTCAATTACCTCCTGGTTTAAGCTTCCGCATACATCTTCTGTCGGGCGACCTGCGAGCAAACAGGCACCTGCCGTCCATCCGTATGCGTGATTACTTGGGCTTTTGCCCGACAACTACACAAATTTACCATAACTTACGATACAATGCAATACTTTATTAGCGTTAACGCGCCGTAATCACACACTATTTGCTCGAAAAGGCGCTTGCGCTCCTTTCCGGACGTCACGTTACTAGACTCGTAAGAACCTCGTCAAGTAACAACGTCCTCCAAAGCTTTTCTCACAAATGTGTTGATTACGGCGCTGTTTCAGTCTTGATGTTTTCAGTTATAGTCAGTTGTACCACACGGCGTTCTTCAGCTGCGGATACAACAACGTGGTATTTATCGTAATCGAAGGAATCTCCGGGTTTCGGGAAGTCTCCGAAGAACTCGATCGCCCAGCCACCCGCGGTCTGCGACTCGTAGTCCCAGTCATCATCGCTGATACCGAGCCTCTCGAGAAAATCACCTATCGGCATGTCGCCGCCGACGATAAGCTCACCCGTTTCGGATTCAATGACCTCTTCCTCGATCTCATCGTTGTCATCCCAAATATCCCCGACAAGTTCCTCAAGCACATCCTCCATCGTGACGATACCGAGCGTTCCGCTGTATTCATCGGTAACGATCGCCAGGTGCTGGCGGGCATCTTTTAACACATCAAGGACATGAGGCAACTTTGCCGTCTTGTATACGTAGCACGGCTCGTTCATCAGTTCCCTGATATCGGGACGGCCGTCCCTGGCCATAGCCTTAAGGAACGGATTGAGGTGCATCACGCCGATGATATTGTCGATGCTGTCCTTATATACCGGGAAACGGCTCTTCCTGGACTTAGCGACCTGCTTCATGATCTTTCCTACGGGATCGTCAATGTCGATCGCCTCTATGTCCACTCTGGCCGTCATTACATCCGATGCAGACACGTCCGAGAAATCGATAGCGGCTGCCACTATCTCCGACTGATCCGCGTCAATAACACCCTCGTCCTCGGCTGTCTCGATTATCGCCTGAAGTTCTTCGGTCTTCTCATCCTCGGCGTTTTCTTCGTCACGCCTTCCTAACGCTCCGGTAAGCGCCGCGGTGATCTTGACAACTATAAAGTTAACCGGCCACAGCACATAATAAAGCGCCGTTATGAACCCGGACAAGCCCTGCGAGAGCGAATTGGCATGCTTCTTGCTGATGATCTTGGGGATCGTCTCTCCAAATATGATCACGAGAATAGTCACTATAGCGGTGATCAGCCAGTTAAGATCATCGGATCCTGTCAGTAGTATTATGTAAACCGTACTGAGGGATGATGCCGCAATGTTTACAAGGTTATTGGACAGAAGTATCGTGCTGAGTGTATTGTCATAGTCCTCGTTAAGCTTAAGAACCCTTGCGGCCTTTTTGTTGCCGTCCTCGGCCTCATTTTCCATCCTGACCCTGTTGCAGGATATGATAGCCATCTCAGCCGCGGAGAACACTCCCGACAGGAAGATGCAAAGCACTATTCCGATACCGATTATGATAAGAGATGTCATGAATCCACCTCCGATCCTTCGGTTTCCTCTGTCGCTTCCCCGGCCTCTGTGATTTTCGCCTCAGGCGCTTCTACGGGCTTTGCAACTATCTTCGCGGTAAGCACGCGGTTGTGATCCACTTCCTCGACCCTGATCTTTAAGTTGTTGTATTCGAACGAATCGCCCTTTTTCGGAACGCTTCCGAGCTTTTCATAGATAAAATCACACAGCAGGAGGTTGGTGAAACGCTCCGATTCATCCTCGTCTTTTTCTTCGTAACCGAGTTCATCAAAGGCGGATTCCACTGTTTCGTCGCAGCTTGCAAGTATCGTATCATCGGACAGTTTTACGATAGGCTCCTTGATCTCGTCATCCTCATCCCATATCTCTCCGACTATCTCTTCTATGATGTCTTCGATCGTAACGATACCGAGCGTTCCTCCGAAGCCGTCAAGAACGACCGCAATGTTGAACCTGCCCGTTGTCATGCTGTCAAACAGTTCATCTATAGGCATGCTCTGATGGGCGAAGAACACCTTATCGGTCATGCGTCTTAAGCTCGGGATTGTCTTGCGTGATATGTATGATTTCAGGAAACGGCGCAGTTGAAGAACGCCGACGACATTGTCAACCGTTCCGTCAAAGACTATGAGTCTCGAATGGTTCTGTCCGAGGAGCTTTTCGAGAATCTCTTCACTCGGAGTATTGATATCGATACCCTCAACATCAACACGCGGAGTCATTATACTCGTCACGGTAAGGTCACCGAACGAGAGCGCCGACGAGATAAGCTCGCTCTGCTCTTCGTCAAGTCCTCCCTCTTCCGTCATATCCTCTATGATGTCGTATATCTCTTCTTCAGTCACCGACACTTCCTCACCGGCCCTGGTGGCCCGAAGCGTCAGTTTTCCGATTCCGGAGAGTACAAACGTAACCGGCTTGAGCACTTTCATGAGCACAACAAGAAGCCCTGCACAAACAAGGCTTGACCGTTCACTTTTCTTCTTACCGATACTTTTGGGAAGCATCTCGCCGACAAAGAACATGGCAAGAGTCGTGATAAACGTTGATGCCGTTACCG
Organism: Lachnospiraceae bacterium; assembly: GCA_024698285.1. Classification (GTDB taxonomy): domain Bacteria; phylum Bacillota; class Clostridia; order Lachnospirales; family Lachnospiraceae; genus UBA2868. Next base: position 3,019 of record JAILRJ010000030.1, read on the forward strand.
CAGACAGCCCCCATCTTCTCGTAACCGCGGCGGTCACGATGGCAGCTGCCGCAATATGGGCAATATTGGTACATATGAGAAGAGTCGTTATCGCATCTTCAAAATTATCGAGCACATACAGTACATTCTTGGCACCGGGTGTACCCTTGTCGGCTCTGACCTTTATCCTGCTCTTCGATACGCTCGCTATCGCAGTTTCTGTCAGCGCAAAATATGCTGATGCGGCAAACAACAAACAGACTATCAGTATAGTTCGACTGTCCGGGTCCATAATATGGATCATTCACCTCTGCTTTCGGGTTTAATGCGTTAATGATATCAGAAAGCACAGATCTAATCAAGTCAGCCCTTATTTAACATCGGACGAGCGATCTTTTCATTGAACAGTTCTATAAGCGGTCCCATGAAAAATGCGGTTATGATCGTTCCGATCCCTGCTATCGTGGGTATCTTTGAAATCGGATTACCGGCCAGTACAAACAGGATACATCCGGTCACGACACATACAAGGTCCGTACATATCCTGACATATTTGAACTTTCCCATCTTCCACTTTCCGGATATTACTATTGCGACCGCATCGTATGTCGATACTCCGAGATCAGCCGTCATATAAAGAGATGATCCGAAGCATATAACAACAATACCGATCAGCAGACACACCGATCTGAATACGATTGACGGAGCAGGGAACAGTTTCTGAAGAAAATCATAAGTGAACTGCGTAATGTATCCGAGCAAAAAGAGATTGATGAACGTCGCTATGCCGATGTTATGCCTGTCCGCAAATATACTGAACAGAAGCAGTATGACATTAACTATGACATAGAGCGTTCCGAATTTGATCGGGATCATTGAATCCAGTCCGCTCATCAGCGACTGGAAAGGATCAACGCCGAGCGCCGCAAGTTTGAAAACTCCGACGCTCACGGCGCATATTACCACTCCAAATAAAGACATAATGATCCGGCGTTTTCTTGCTTTAAGGAATTCGGTGACTTTATGCATAATATACGTAATCCCCTTTTCTCGGAGCCGGATCCTTTGCGGGTTCTGCCGCATATGTTCCTGCTTTGATAATGGCCTTAAGGTCATCATCTTTGACCATATCGGGCTTAAAGTCCCTGCAGCTTCTTCTCGTTTCCAGTACCTTTAACGTCTCGTTCATCGCATTACCTCCGTTCATATCTTGATTGACATGAGTAATGGTAATGGATTATACGGACGATGGCTTATTAAAACTTGTCTTGCGCCATGCCATTTTTTGACCTGCGGGAATCTTGATATTGTCGGGATGATCAGTAACGATACGGTTTTCTAAACCATAATATCTCCCGTTGCGAAATCACTTGAATATTTTACGTGCGATCCAAATAAGGAGACATGAGCCCGCAACGGCAATGAGTATCGAACCTATCCAGTTTGTTGCACCGAGTCCGAAGAATCCTCCGATCCATCCGCCGAGTGCACCGCCTACAAGACCTAAGATAATGTTAACGATCACCGAATGCTCGGCCCCCATGATCTTGCCTGCAAGCCAGCCCGATATACCACCGATAACTATAGCTACTATAAATGACCACATAATCAATACCTGCCTTTCAAAAAGAATTAAACAACATCATTCATAATATAATCCAAGTACATACAAGATTCAAGAAACGCCCCTTTTTTATCTTCCGGTCATCTCCCTGATCCGCTCAAGCATATCCTGGTACCTTCTGTGGGTCATATCGGGAAATGCAAGAAGAAGTCTTCCCGTTCCGAACAGTTTATGGTACATGACAAGCTTGCGGGTATGTTCAAGGCGGGCTTCAAATTCCTGCTTCCTTGCCTCGTATTCTTCCCTGGCCTTTGACTCTTCGGCCTCGAGCCTCTGAGCCGTCATGATCGTTCCTGTGCCGATAACTTCGGACATTGCATCACTGACGCGCAGGATCGAGCGCCGGAGTTCTTCCATCTTCTCGAGCTGCCTGTTAAGCTTTAATACCGACATCGTTGTAAGAACAATATCCGCGACAAACACCGAATAAACGACGGCAAGCGCCACCCATCCGATCTTTTGAGGAAAGAGATTAACGATACCGGCTATGACCGGATGGACCACTCTTAACACAAATGCTATTCCTAGTCCCCATATGATCGAAAACCTCAGACATATGTATCCGCGAAAATTGAACTTCTCTTTACTGTAGTTCCACCATCTCGCGTGGAATATCTTATCGAGTGCAATACCCGCGATAAGTTCCACAAAAGTGGAAAAAATGATACCTATGACAAACAGTACCCACACCGAGGCGGTCTCGATGTTGCCGCTGTATCCCATTGCGGAACCGGCATGCCTTACTACGGCAAGAACGCTTAGCACGCCGCATCCGTACACCGGACATAAAGGGCCATTTAAAAATCCGCGGTTAACAACCTTTCCGAGCGTGATCGCGTGAAAACTCACTTCAATCATCCACCCGATGATCGAATATATCATGAAAAAGTTGAGAGCATCATAAATACTCATCCGATGTTTTCTTCCTTAAGTATCTCGGCAACAAGCACCCGTTCATCCATCGGATGCTTGACGCCGCATATCTCCTGATAGTCCTCATGTCCTTTTCCGGCAAGCACGATGATATCGCCCGGCTGCCCGTTTTTGATACAGTATCGGATCGCTTCCTTTCGATCCGGGATCTCTATGTATTTGCCGTCCGTTTTGTCAATTCCCGTCTTGATGTCCGCGATTATCGCAAGCGGATCCTCGTTTCGCGGGTTGTCGGACGTTATCACGCTTAGGTCGGCAAGACGTCCCGATACCTCTCCCATCTCAAATCGCCTGTTCCTGTCACGATTCCCGCCGCATCCGAACAGACACACAAGCCTTGCGGGCCTGTACTCACGAAGCGTTGTAAGAAGGCTTTCAAGCGCCATCGCATTATGCGCATAGTCTATAAGCATTGTGAAATCATCGCTTACCTTAACCGGCTCGATCCTGCCCTTCACATGTCCCTTCGGGAGGCACGCCTGCACCGTTTCGGCTCCTATTCCGAGTACATCGCAAACGGCAACGGCGCACAAACCGTTATACACCGAAAATCGTCCCGGCATGTTTATCTTTACCGGATAGTTCGCTCTCCCGCTCACTTCGAACTCCATCCCGAGATGCGAACCCTCGCCCGTAAACTTTACGTTCTTGGCGCAGTAATCGGCATTTTCTGAAAAACCGTAGCTGACAACATCGCATGTGGCGTTTTCAAGTATCCTTGCGACGTGTTCGTCATCAGCGTTGACTATGCCTGTTTTGCACTGTCCAAAGAGCATCGCTTTACACTGCAGATACTGGTCAAAATCGGTATGCTCGTTCGGGCCGATATGATCGGGCTCAATGTTCGTGAATATCCCTATGTCAAAGTTGATCCCCAGTGTCCTGTGAAGCATCAGGCCCTGACTGCTGACTTCCATAACGACGGTATCACAGCCTCCGTCGACAATTTCACGGAGTGTTTTCTGAAGAACCGGTGAATCTGGTGTCGTATTGACGGCCGGAATATGTTTATCGCCTATTATTGTCTCGATCGTTCCGATAAGTCCGACCTTGCGTCCGGCCTGCTCGAGTATCGACCTTATAAGATATGTTGTCGTGGTCTTTCCCTTTGTTCCCGTGATACCTATCGTGGTTATCTTATCCGCGGGATAATCGTAAAAAGCGCACGCGATATGTGCCATGGCGGCTCTTGTCGAATCCGCCTTTATTATCGTTGAATCCTTCACGCCTTCGGGAAGATCAAGCTCTTCTGCCGGCCTTTCAACAACGATGAGTGCCGCCTTCTTATCTACAGCCTGTGCCACGCACGAATGTCCGTCGAAATTAGCGCCCTTTATACAGACATACACGCACCCTTCCGAGAGTTTGCGGTTATCGGTCACAAACTCTTTGTACTCCCTGTCCATGGAGCCTTCGAGCACCTCATAATCAAAATCTTTACAGAGTTCTTTGATCGTTTTCATGATTTACATCCTCGTATATTATAAATTGTGAACAAAAATCACTTCA
>JAILRJ010000024.1:0-21183 GCA_024698285.1 Lachnospiraceae bacterium
CGTAGCTTCGCAGACGAGTCTTCTGGCGCTTAATGCTTCGATAGAGGCGGCACGTGCGGGTGAAGCCGGAAGAGGATTCGCGGTTGTCGCTACGGAGATATCGAATCTGGCCGGTCAGACGCAGACTGCTACGGAGAACATAAGCGGACTTATCGCAAACATCTCCGATGAGATGAGTGAAGTTGTTACGGCACTTGATTCACTCGTTGAAGGTAACAGGGTTCAGAACGAAACTGCACATATCACCCAGGGAAGTTTTGAGAAGATAGTCGACAGTATATCCGCGATCCGAGACAATTCGGCAAATCTTTCCGGTATCGTCGGCAATCTCGCAAGTGCCAATCAGGAGATCGTTGAGAGTATTCAGACGATATCCGCTATCACCGAAGAGGTATCCGCTCATTCAAACGGAACATGCCAGACTACAGAGCATAACGAGAGAGTTGTCGAAGAAGTTCTTACCGTTGTTGACGGAATGACAAAGAAGGCCGAACAACTTAAGGCACTTCGGTAACTGAATGTAAATCACAGAAAGCTTTTCGGAAAACACGCCGTTTACCCGACGTGTTTTTTTTGTGTTTTAGCGGGCTGATGTGGTAGAATCTTCGTGTAACGGATAAACATAAGGAGAACTTGCCATGAGACTCGGAAAAACAGAAATAAGAACTCCGCAAAATGCGTTCGGGGCACTTCCGATCCAGAGGATCTCGGACGATGATGCCGTAAAGATACTGCGCAGAGCATTTGAAGGCGGTATGACGTATTTTGATACCGCAAGAGCGTACAGCGACAGTGAACACAAGCTCGGACTCGCGTTTGAGGGCATGCGGGATAAGATATTCATCGCGACAAAGACCGGTGCACAAAATGCGGAAGGATTTTGGAAGGATCTTGAGACCACGCTTCGGGAACTTAAAACGGATCATGTTGATGTTTACCAGTTCCATAATCCTGCGTTTTGCCCGAGACCGGGGGACGACAGCGGTCTGTACGATGCGATCGTAAAAGCAAAAGATCAGGGTAAAGTGCTTCATATAGGCATCACGAACCACAGGCTCTCGGTAGCAAAGGAAGCGATAGAAAGCGGGCTTTACGAGCTTCTTCAGTTCCCTTTCTCATATCTTTCGGGTCAAAAGGAACTCGAGATAGTAAAAATGTGCAAAGATGCCGATGTTGGATTTGTTGCCATGAAATCTCTTGCCGGCGGACTTATAACGGATTCGGAGGCGGCATTTGCGTTCGCCGCTCAGTACGGAAACGTTCTCCCGATATGGGGAATACAAAGGGAATCCGAGCTTGACGAATGGTTATCATATATGGACAGACAGCCTGTTATGAATGACAGGATAAAGGCTGTTATCGATTCGGACAGGAAAGAAATGGCCGGGGAATTTTGCAGGGGATGCGGATACTGCATGCCATGTCCGGTGGGTATTGAGATCAATAACTGTGCGCGGATGTCGCTCCTGTTAAGACGCGCACCGTCAGCCGCCTGGCTTGATGAAACATGGCAGGCCAATATGTCGAAGATAGATGATTGCCTTCACTGTAATGCGTGCAAGAGCAAGTGCCCTTACGGGCTTGATACGCCGGCTCTTCTTAAGAGGAATCTCGACGATTACAGGAATGTTCTTGAGGGCAAGGTAAGCGTCTCTTGACAAGCGGGAAATTCAAGCGGATAATTGACAGATAATAAATATAAGAAAGAAGGAGTGGCAAATGGAAAAGAAAAACATTGACTGGGGAAACCTTGGTTTTGCTTACATGCAGACCGATTACCGTTTCGTGTCCAAATTCAAGGACGGAAAGTGGGACGAAGGAGAGCTGAGTACCGACGCCAACATCGTGCTTAATGAGTGCTCCTGCGTACTACAATATGCCCAGACTGTTTTCGAAGGCCTTAAGGCATATACGACCGAGGACGGCAGAACGGTAGTGTTCCGTCCCGATCTTAACGGTGAGAGACTCGAGCAGTCCGCAGCGCGCCTTAAGATGCCGATATATCCCAAGGAAAAGTTCGTTGAAGCCGTGAAGAAGGTAGTAAAGGCTAACGAAGCTTTCGTACCTCCTTTCGGAAGCGGCGCTTCGCTCTACCTGCGCCCTTATATGTTCGGATTTGATGCCGTTATCGGTGTTAAGCCCGCAACGGAGTATCAGTTCAGAATCCTCTGCACACCTGTCGGACCTTATTTCAAGGGAGGTGTTAAGCCTCTTACGGTACGCATCTGTGATTATGACCGTGCGGCACCGCACGGAACCGGTAACATCAAAGCCGGCCTTAACTACGCAATGAGTCTTTATGCGATCGTTGACGCACATGAAAAAGGATTCGACGAGAACTTCTATCTTGATGCAGCAACACGTACGAAGCTTGAGGAGACGGGCGGAGCAAACATTATATTTATCACGAAGGACGGTAAGCTCGTTACACCGAAGTCCGATTCGATCCTTCCTTCGATCACGAGACGCTCAATCGTTCAGGTCGCAAGAGAGTATCTTGATATGGAAGCCGAAGAGCGCGAGATCCATGTCGATGAGCTTTCCGAGTTCGCTGAGTGCGGCCTTTGCGGAACGGCTGCTGTTATCTCACCTGTCGGCAAGATCGTGGATCACGGCAAGGAGATCTGCCTGCCTGCGGGAATGAGCGATATGGGCCCTGTTACCAAGAAGCTTTACGATACGCTCACAGGAATCCAGATGGGTAGGATCAAAGGACCTGAGAACTGGGTTGTGGAGGTATAACCATGAAAGCTTTCTGGAAAGAGTTTAAGACTTTTATAAGCAGAGGCAGCGTTATGGATATGGCTGTCGGTATCATCATAGGAGGAGCGTTTACCGCAATAGTCAATTCACTTGTAAACGATCTGGTGATGCCGCTCCTGTCGATCCTGACCGGAGGATTTGATTTTACAAAGCTGTCGGTCGTTCTCGGAACAGGTGAAGGTGCTGCAACACTTAATTACGGATTGTTCATATCGGCGGTCATTAATTTCCTTCTGATCGCACTCGTGATCTTCTGCCTGATCAAGTCCATCAACAAGATGAAGGATAAGCTGGTGAAGAAGGAAGAGGACAGTCCGACCACGAAGAAATGTCCGTTCTGTAAGTCGGAGATAGACATAGAGGCAACGAGATGCCCTCACTGCACATCGCAGCTTGATAAGGAATAAATGAAAACAGGGATGGTTCCGAATACTCAGATCGAGAAATCGGAACCGTCCCTTTTTCTCATGGGAGAGAGTAATGGGAAATATCAAAGAGGAAAAACTGCGTAAGATCAAAAGATCGAACATAGCCGGATCCATCGTCGGACTGCTGATGCTCGGAGTCATATTGTTTGCCGCATTTGCATTCATGTTGATGACATTTGCGACTTATATCACCGATTCAAAGGTCAGGGAGCAGTATGAGCGCTCAAGCGAAACAGCGGAGCAGTACAGGAAGACCGGTTCGGCGGAAGGCGATTTCATCATAGTTGATGAGCACGGAAATGTGATCAGAGAGCAGGGGGACAATACGTGCGACCTTGCCGGAGGCGGACGGATAGAAAACATCCTGGATGTATCCGAGGCCGCGGCAAATACCGATTTTGAGAAAAACGAGAATATCTCGGACATACACGCCATTCATGAAGAGGTTTTGGAAAGCGCCAAGGAAAACGCCGTGACGGTATATCCGGATACAAAGCATCATATCATAAAGGCTGACAGAGGCGGCAGAGTATGGGTAGATCTTGCCGGGTTCAGGGCTTCGTTTAACGAACTGGTCGAGGAGGCAAAACGGGAGGGAGATGACGAAGTGTCGTACATCAGGCTTCCTTTCTGGATCCGGGTGCCTCTGGATGATGCGACGTACATGATATGCAGATCGTCGTTTGACATGAATTACAGGGAAATGTCCATCCTCGGAATACTCGCCCTGATCATCTTTGCCATGACGGTCGCTCTGGTCGTTTTCATGGTGATCTTTCTGTGCAAGAACCTTCGAAACAGAAAACGCATGACGGAAGTGTTCTTCATGGACGAGGTTACGGGCAAGCACAACTGGATGTGGTTCCTCACAAATGCGGAAAGCCTCCTTCGTAAAAAATCAAATGCCTCAAACAAATACGCGGTTCTTGATATCGTTTTTGTCAATTACAGAAATTTCTGCGTGTGTCATTCCATCAAGGAGGGCGAGGAGATGCTTCGCCTTGTGGGTGACAAGATAGAAGAACACCTTACGAAAAAGGAACTGTCTGCACACCACTTCGCGGCACACTTTGCGGCGCTTATGATGTATACGGACAGGGATATACTCGAGGAGCGGATACGACGGATGATCACCGATCTTGAGAGAGTCAATCCGGATCATAAGTTTAACTTCTGGGTCGGTGTAGACAGGATAGGAAGCCACATCGATGAATCAGGAAAGACAACCCGACGCCGGGATGTGGATATTGAGAGAGAATTCAATAAAGCGGGTGCGGCAAGGGCATCGATAACCGGAGAGGATTCGGCGATCGCATTCTTTGACGAGAAGATGGTCGAAGAACAAAAGTGGATAGACATGATAAACGAGAGCCAGGAGAAGGCGCTCGCCAATGAGGAATTCCTCGTATACTATCAGCCTAAGTACGATCCGAGAACGAATGAACTCAGAGGCGCCGAGGCACTCATCAGATGGAACAGCCCGACATCGGGTCTGATACCTCCGGGAAGGTTCATTCCGCTGTTTGAGAAGAACGGATTCATAACAAGGATAGACCATTACATGCTTGAACACGTCGCGCGTGATCAGAAGAGATGGCTTGACGAAGGTAAAAAATGCGTACCGGTTTCGGTCAATGTTTCAAGAGCGCATTTCATTGAGGAAGACCTTGCCGAGCAGATAAGAGACTTAGTCGACAGTGCCGGAACACCGCATGAACTTATTGAGATAGAGCTTACGGAGAGTGCTTTCTTTGATGATAAGAATGCTCTGATAACGACTATAGGAAGGCTCAAGGAATACGGATTTACGGTATCCATGGATGACTTCGGATCGGGGTATTCTTCCCTCAACTCACTCAAGGAAATGCCGCTTGATGTGTTAAAGCTCGATGCGGATTTCTTCAGAAACGATGACGGTAACGGAAGAGGCCGTATAGTGGTGGCCGAGGCCATCAGTCTTGCCAAAAAGCTTTCGATGCGCACGGTCGCCGAAGGTGTCGAGGAAAAGGATCAGGTTGATTTTCTCGCCAGGGAAGGTTGCGATATGATCCAGGGCTATTACTATGCAAAGCCGATGCCGAAGGAAGAATTTGAAGCGAAGATGCAGATTTCTTGACAAGAGTCGGAAAATGATATATCATCCCTTTAGTGCGTTACGCTTTAACGCGTCAAAGCAATAAACAAGAAAGGGATAATCATCATGTTTGTTAAGATCACACTGCTCATTCTGTTCTTTGCCGTTATGATCTTCATCGGGTTCGCATCAAAGAAGAGTGCGAAAGACGTTAACGGTTTTGTTCTCGGAGGACGTAACGTAGGTCCATGGCTGACCGCGTTCGCATACGGAACCTCCTATTTCTCATCGGTTGTGTTCGTCGGTTATGCGGGTCAGTTCGGATGGAAATACGGCCTTGCTTCAACGTGGATCGGTATTGGAAACGCCGTTATCGGATCGCTCATGGCGTGGGTCATCCTCGGAAGAAGAACGAGGGTCATGACTAATCATTTAGATTCGGCAACAATGCCGGAATTCTTCTCAAAGAGATTCGAGAGTCATTCCCTTAAGATCGCATCGTCCGTGATCATATTCGTATTCCTGATACCTTATACGGCATCGATCTATAACGGTCTGTCAAGACTGTTCTCGATGGCTTTTTCCATTCCCTATGAAGTGTGTATAACGGTTATGGCGCTTCTTACGGCGGTATACGTTATCGTCGGCGGATACGTTGCGACCGCATGGAACGATTTTGTTCAGGGACTCATAATGCTTCTCGGTATCGTTCTTGTTATTTGGGCAGTGCTTTCGGGCAAGGGAGGCTTCATGAGTGCGGTAATGGCGCTCTCGCAGATTCCCAGCGACGTGCCTCAGACGATGGGCCAGCCCGGTGCTTTTGCTTCCTTCTTCGGAACGGATCCGGCGGGACTTGTCGGAGTCGTGATCTTAACATCACTCGGAACATGGGGACTTCCCCAGATGGTTCATAAATTCTATGCGATCAAGGATGAGCGCAGCGTCAAGACAGGTACGGTCATCTCGACGATATTCGCTATAGTAGTTGCGGGCGGAACATATTTCCTCGGAAGTTTCGCAAGACTTTTCGATGATCCTTCGCTTCACAAGGAAGACGGCGGAATGATGTTTGATGCGATCATGCCTCACATGCTCTCATTCCTTCCCGACATTCTTATCGGGGTAACGGTCGTGCTCGTTCTGTCTGCATCGATGTCAACACTCTCATCGCTTGTTCTTACTTCAAGTTCTACGCTGACACTCGACTTCATAAAGGATCTGTTTGCCAAGGATATGGACGAGAAGAAGCAGGTATTGACGATGCGTGTGTTCATAGCCGTATTCATCATCATATCGGTTATGATAGCTCTCAACCCGCCCACGTTCATCGCGCAACTCATGGGTATATCCTGGGGCGCTCTTGCAGGCGCATTCCTTGGGCCCTTCGTATACGCGCTCTATGATCCGAAGACGACAAAACTTGCGGTATGGTCAAGCTTTGTTGCGGGCGTGGGTATCACCGTGCTCAACATGTTCTTCAATTTCTTCTCATCGCCGATCGTGGCAGGTGCCGTGGCAATGATCGTTTCACTTGTCATCGTGCCGATCGTAAGCCGCATCACACCGCAGCTTTCGGACGGTTCGAAAGACGCGATCTTCTCATGTTATACACAGACGGTTGTCGTATCGAAGAAGAATTCACTTGAGGAATAATAATCCTTTTTGTGAACCGGCATAAGTGTTATAATACAATACAGTGTTCATATCAGTTGAGGTCAAACTTACTTTGGCCTCAACGTTATATTTATCAAAAATGATCGGAAGGAAGTAAACATGAGTGATCATAAGAAAATCATGATGCTGGGAAATGAGGCTATAGCCCGTGGTGCATATGAAGCCGGGGTAAAGGTAAGCGCCGCATATCCGGGTACGCCCAGCACCGAGATCAGTGAAAACCTTGTTCAGTACAAAGATGATCTGTACTGCGAATGGTCTCCGAACGAGAAGGTTGCGACGGAGGTTGCGATAGGCGCTTCCATGGCCGGAGTCCGTGCAATGTGTTCAATGAAACACGTCGGTGTGAATGTTGCCGCAGACCCTCTGTTCACCGTGTCGTATATCGGTGTTTCCGGAGGACTTGTGATGGTTGCGGCGGACGATCCGGGTATGTATTCATCGCAGAATGAGCAGGATACGAGAATGGTAGCAAGAGCCGCTCACGTTCCCGTCCTTGAACCTTCGGATTCTCAGGAGGCAAAGGATTTTGTAAAGTTCGCGTTTGATATAAGCGAGAAGTATGACACTCCCGTCATAGTCAGAACGACAACAAGACTCGCACATTCGCAGAGCCTTGTCGAACTGTCCGACAGGGTGGATGTTCCCGACAAAACATATGAAAGAGATATCGCAAAGCGTGTCATGATGCCCGCAATGGCAAAGGGACGTCATCTTGTTGTTGAAGACAGGGAGAAGAGATTGGAAGCTGACTCCTGTGATTTTCCGATCAACAGGGTTGAAATGAGAGATACGAAGATAGGTGTCATCGCAAGCGGTATCCCGTATCAGTACGTGCGCGAAGCACTTCCCGATGCAAGCGTCTTAAAGCTCGGAATGGTCAATCCGCTTCCGAGAAAACTCATCGAAGATTTCGCGAAGAAAGTCGATACGCTGTACATAGTCGAGGAACTTGATCCGCTTACGGAGCTTCAGGTAAAGTCCTGGGGTATCAAGTGTATAGGTAAAGAGATATTCACGGTTCAGGGTGAATACAGCGCGAACATGTTAAGATCTGCGATCCTTCATGAGAACACAGACGTAAAATCACCCGCGCAGGTTCCGAACCGTCCTCCGATACTGTGCCCGGGATGCCCTCACAGAAGCGTTTACACAGTGCTTAACAAACTGAAACTTCATGCGGCCGGAGACATCGGATGCTACACGCTCGGTGCGGTCGCTCCGCTTTCGGTTATCGATACAACCGTATGCATGGGTTCTTCAATTTCGACGCTTCACGGGATGGAGAAGGCAAAAGGTAAGGACTATATAAAGAACTGGGTTGCGGTCATCGGGGACTCCACGTTCATGCATACAGGTGTCAATTCCCTTATGAACATGTTCTATAATCAGGGAACGGGAACGGTGATGATCCTCGATAATTCGACGACAGGAATGACCGGTCATCAGGACCATGCCGCAACCGGCAAGACGCTTCAGGGAGATACAGTTCCGGCGATAAACATATATAACCTGTGTAAGGCGATCGGTATCAAAAACGTTACCGAAGTGGATGCATTTGATATAGAAACACTGGAGAAAGTCGTTAAGCAGTCCGTTGCGTCGGATGAGCTCTGCGTGATCATCACAAAGTCTCCTTGCGTGATGCTCGGACAAAAACCTATGACGCATAAATGTGCATCAGATCCCGAAAAGTGTAAGAAATGCGGTATGTGCTTAAAGCCGGGATGTCCCGCGATAACGAAGAGGGAAGACGGAACGGTTGCGATCGACGATACGCTTTGTAACGGATGTGATCTGTGCAAATCAATGTGCAAGTTCGGTGCGATTGTGGATGTGAATATTTAGGAGAGATATATGGAAACGAAGAACATTATGATCGTCGGTGTCGGCGGTCAGGGAACACTTCTGACGAGCCGTATACTCGGCGGTGTCATGCTCGACGGAGGATATGAAGTCAAGATGAGCGAGGTTCACGGAATGGCCCAGCGCGGCGGATCCGTTGTTACATTCGTTCGTTACGGAGAAGAAGTGTCCGAACCCATTGTTGAGGAAGGATGTGCCGACGTGCTCATTGCTTTTGAGAAGCTTGAGGCGCTTCGCTATGCACATTTTCTTAAGAAGGACGGCGTGATAATCGTAAACGACCAGCGTATGGATCCAATGCCAGTCGTTATGGGTGCGGCCGAATATCCGGAAGGCATTATCGAGAACCTTTCGAAAGAGTATAAAGTCATTTCGGTCGATGCTCTTTCGGAGGCAAAGAGACTCGGAAATGCCAAAGTATTTAATGTTGTGATCCTCGGCGTTGCCGCTAAACATATGGATTTTACGGTTGATCAGTGGAATGCGGTGATAGAGAGGGTTGTAAAGCCAAAGTTTGTTGAACTCAACAAGCAGGCTTTCGGTTGCGGTTATAACTTATAAACGGAGGAAGACGTATGATCTGGAATGAGACCAAGGAGTGCATGAGCGCCGATGAGAAGCTTACGCTTCAAAGCGCAAGACTTGTCAAGCAGGTTGACAGGGTTTACCACAATGTCGAATTCTACAGAAAGCGTATGCAGTCTGTGGGCATCGAACCCGGAGATATCAGGGATATAGAGGATCTGAAAAAGCTCCCCTATACCACAAAGGATGATCTTCGCGACAATTATCCGTTCGGTCTCTTTGCGGTACCGCGCGAGCAGATCGTGCGCGTTCACGCATCGAGCGGTACGACCGGAAAAGCTACGGTTGTCGGATACACAAGACGTGATATCGATATATGGGCGGAATGCGTTGCCAGGTGTCTTGCGGGAGCCGGAGTGACATCGAAGGATATCATCCAGGTCGCATACGGTTACGGCCTTTTTACCGGAGGTCTCGGAGCTCATTACGGTGCCGAGTTCATGGGCGCGACGGTTGTTCCGCAGTCAACGGGTAACACGAAGAAGCTTCTTACGATGATGCTTGATTTCGGTGTAACTGCGATCGCCTGTACGCCTTCATATCTTCTGCATATCGCAGAGATTGTCAAGGAGGAAGGAGTTCTTGACGATCTCAAGCTTAAAGTCGCCATATGCGGTGCGGAGCCCTGGACCGAGAACATGCGTCACATGATCGAGAACGAGCTTCACATCAAGGCATTCGATATATACGGTCTGTCCGAGATTATGGGACCTGGTGTTGCGTGTGACTGCGAGTTCCATAAGGGTCTGCATGTTCATGACGATCATTTCTATCCCGAGATCATCGATCCGAAAACGCTTGAGCCGGTCGGAGAAAACGTTACCGGTGAGCTTGTGTTCACAACACTTACAAAAGAGGGTCTTCCTCTTATCAGATACAGGACAAAGGATCTTACGAGCATTGAGTACGGTACGTGCGATTGTGGCAGAACACAGCCGAGGATCCAGAAGTTTACGGGAAGAAGCGATGACATGCTCATCATCCGTGGCGTAAATGTATTCCCGTCACAGGTTGAGGCAGCTCTTCTTGAGATGGGTGAGACGACACCGAACTACATGATGATAGTGGATCGTGTCGATCATCAGGATACGCTTGAGGTTCAGGTTGAGGTTGACGAGAGTTACTTCGATGATGACATGAGAGGACTCGATAACCTGTCCAATAAGGTCAAGAATGCGCTTAAGCAGGCACTTGGACTTGCGGTCAAGGTTAAGCTTGTCGAGCCTAAGACTCTTCCGAGATACGAAGGCAAGTCGGTACATGTTATCGATAACAGAAAACTGGTGTAAGGAGGGTTTGATATGGCAGTTAAACAGGTCACGGTATTTATCGGGAATAAAGAAGGACGTATCGAGAAGGTAACTGAAGTTCTGAAGGAGAACAATATCAACATCAGTTCGTTGTCTTTGGCCGAATCGGTCGATTTCGGACTGCTCAGACTGATCGTATCGGATCCGGAAAAGGCAAAAGATGCGCTCAAGGCAGAGGGCCTTTCGGCAAGACTGTCGGATGTGATCGCGGTTGAGATATCAAATGCTCCGGGGTCGCTGCATGAGCTGTTGACCGCGCTGGTCGACTTCAATATCGAGTATATGTATGTGCTCTCCATATCGGACAGAGCATCGATGATAATGAAGATCAAAGATTATGCGGCTGCGGAATCGGTGATTTCCGCAAGCGGATTCAAGGTGCTCGGACAAAGCGAAGTGTGTAAATAGAATTAATGCAGCGGTCACAGAGACCATTCCCTCGAAAACGCGCTCTCGCTCCTGTTCAAGCGTAGCTGACGTCAGGATTGCGAAGCAATCGTGAAGCGGCGACATCTGCGCAGCAGATGTTGTGCAGACCCCCTCGCCGGGGGCATCCCGCATTCCATGCGGGATATCTTTCACAGGGTATTTCTCGGAAATGTCCTGTGCCCACTGCTTAAAGTGTTTCTTTTATTATTCTAAGCAGTCGGTTGTTGTCTTCGGGATTCATGAAGCAGATACGAAAATAGGAATTATCCAGGAACGGGAATGACGAGCAGTTGCGGATCATCATGTTCCTGCGGATACAGTTGTCAAAGAGAATGTCGGCATCGACGTTCTCTTTTGTTATGCGGCAAAGAACGAAGTTCGCAACGGGCTCATATACTTTGAGGCCGTCTGTGTCCCGAAGCGCGGCTGTGACGCGAGCCCTTTCCGCCGCAATGAGTTCTTTCGTCGCCTTGATGTATTCGGTATCGGAGAACATGATCCGGCCTGCCGCTTCGGCAAGGGAATTGATCGTCCAGGGATCCTTGATCGCTGCTATATCGCTCATAAGATCGGCATTGCCGCATATGGCATATCCGAGACGAAGTCCGGGAGCCGCGAAAAACTTGGAGATACCACGAAGAAGGCAGATATTGTTGTAACTCGATGTAAGGGAAACACAGTTGATCTTATCGTAGTTTTCCGCAAACTCTATATATGTCTCATCGACCATGACGAAAATGTCATGCCTTTTACACGCATCGAGTATCCGGCGCATTTCGGAGCGGGTTACGGCCGAAGATGTCGGATTGTTGGGGTTACACATGATGAGCATGTCTATCGACTCGTTAAGGCTTCCTATGAGCTCATCGACGTTCAGTATGAAGTCATCCTCTTCTTTGAGAGGGAAATAGAGGCTTGAACCGCCTCCGAGCGAAAGCTCGCGCTCGTATTCCGAATATGTAGGTCCTATGATCATGGCCTTTTTGGGCGCGATCATCTTAATGAACAGCGAAATAAGCTCGGTCGATCCGTTTCCGACGATTATACTTTCGGGAGTCGTATCACAGTATGTTGCGATAACGCTTCTGAGCTTAGCGTATTCTCTGTCGGGATAAGAGCATATCACGTCCATGTGAAGGGGAAGTTCCTCCTTTATCCGGCCCGATAATCCGAGCGGATTGACGTTTGCCGAAAAGCTTACGATATCTTCTTTTTTGATCCCGTATATCTGCTCTATCTTTTCAAGGTCACTGCCGTGAAAATGGTCCTTGTGCTTTAGCATAATTTATTGCACCCCTTGCATAATTTTGATATACTGATTTGGTATGCTAATGTGCCCAAAGTATACCACTCGGGCGCGTTCGCGTCAAAATCTTTTCTCTCAAAATCTTAAATGAAAGGCGGTGAATACGGTGCGAAGAGTGATCGACAGATGTGCTGACGGTTTCTTTGATTACGACTGCGGAAAACTCCTGTTTTCAACAGCCAGGATCGAAGCGGACATACCTCAGGGACAGCTGTTTGAAGGCGACTTCGTACTGTCATCCGAAGACGGAAGGGATTTTACCGCCGACATATATACTTCGTGCATGCGCCTTGTGTGCAGGAACGATCATGTGGAAGAAGAACCTTCGGCCACGATCCATATCGTTTTTGATTCCACCGGACTTGAACCCGGAGATGTAGTCAAAGGTGATATCCAGGTCGTATCGAATGCCGGGGAATATTATCTTCCTTTCGTGATCTCCGTATCATACGGAATCGTACAGAGTTCTCTCGGAAACGTCAGGAATCTTTTCCACTTTACCAATCAGGCCCAGGTCAACTGGGATGAAGCCGTTGATCTGTTCTATTCACCTGTTTTTCCCCAGGTGTTCGGAGGAAACGACAGGATACATTTCGACAAGTTCAGGGGACTTTCAAACAATCCGAAGGATCCCCAGGCTGTGGATGATTTTCTCGTTGCGATAAACAAAAAGAGACCGGTCACTTATACCGTAGACCGTATGAACTACGAGTATACGGATGTATCGGATAATGTCGATTCGGAGTTCCTGCTTCACAAGTCGACGTGGGGCAATATCGATGTTGTGCTTTCTGCGGATGTTGGCTTTATCAGGCTGGAAAAAGAAAGGCTTGACGCAAGTGATTTTATCGGTAACGATCACCTCATAAAGTTCACGATAATCGGCGACAATCTTCATGAGGGAAGAAACTTCGGAACGATCACCGTTAAGAGCGCAAACAGTGAACTGAACATCGGGATAGTCGCAAGACACCGTGCAAACATCAATGCAAAGAGAGCCGCGAGGCGCGAAAAGAAGAATCTGACGATGAGACTGATGCGGCAGTATGTGTCGTTCAGGATGAAGAAGACGAATGTCGGCAACTGGGTAAGAGAGTCGATGAAGATCGTTGAGAGGATGAACGCACTCGACGACAAGAATCCCGTATCAAGGCTGTATCAGGCACAGCTTCTTGTTGTTCAGCGCCGTGAGAACGAAGCACAGTGGGTGCTCGATCACGTTGAGAACGAGATGAACATCGGCAACTCGGAGGCAAGACAGCGCGCTTATTTCATGTACCTCCAGACACTCGTTAACCGAGATGAGGATTACATCAACGATAATGCGTCAAAGGTCAATGCTCTGTTTGAAAGCAATCCGAAGAGCTTTGAGATACTGTGGACGCTTTTATATTTGGATGAGGGCCTTGCGGACAACGCTACGAGGAAGATATCGCTTCTGGAGAGTATGTATGAAAACGGCTGCACAAGCCCGATCATGTACATTGAAGCTTATAACTTCTTTGTTGCAAATGCCGAGAAACTCAACAAACTCTCACGCTTTGAGATACAGGTTCTGTACTTTGCAACAAAACTCGGAATAATGGATCCCGAGATAGGAAAGCAGCTTCTGTATCTTGCGGGCAAGCAGAGGGATTTTGATCCGCTCCTGTATAAGCTTTTGTGCAACGCATATGAGATCACGGGCGATGATGAGACTGTCGAGGTCGTGGCGACTCTCCTCATAAAGGGAAACGTTTCAGGGCCGAAGTACTTCGAGTGGTTTGACAGGGCTGTTAAGATGCAGCTTCGAATAACAAAACTTTTTGAATACTACATGTATTCGATACCGAATGATTATGACGGCCTGATCCCGAGATCCGTGCTCATGTATTTCGGGTTCAGAAACGATATGAACTATCACAGGATCGCATTCCTGTATGCGAATCTCATCGCTCACAAGAGAGAGTATGCGGACACATACGATACATACCGCGAGCATATGCAGGTGTTCGCCGTGGAACAGATAGAGCAGGAGCATATCGATGCCAATCTGGCGAAGATATATGAGGATGTACTGTTCCTTGAGATGATCAAGCCGGAGATGGCAAGGCATCTTGCAAAGATCCTCTTCGCACACGAGGTTAAGATTGATGATCCGCTTGCAAAGAATGTGGTTCTGGTACAGTCGCAGTTCGAGGGAGAACTCACATTCAGGATAGAGAACGGTATCGCTTATCCTACGATCTACTCGTCGGAATATACGCTCTTTACCGAGGACTCTTCGGGACGACGCAGGATCATAGACAGGGCCGATATCAAAAAGCTTCTTAACGAGGCTGTGTTTATACAGTCCATCAGGTATTACGTTCTCGATAATGTCTACTTTGATATGTACCTGTGCGAAGGCAGGAAGCACTATGTCACCGTTGACGATTCGAATGTGGAATACTGCAGGGAACTTGCCGAATCCAAGATCGTTGCCGAGCATTACAAGCGCGATATAAGGATGGCACTCATTCAGTATTATTACGATAACGATCAGATCACCACGCTTGACGAATTCCTTCTCGGAATGGATATAAAGGTTCTTTCCGCAAAGGACCGCGCAAGTGTTGTCAAATTCATGACACGCCGCGGAATGTTTGAGAAGGCGTATCAGATCATGTGCATCTACGGCACGGAGGAGATTGCCGCAAAGGACTGCGTCGGAGTATGCAGTCACATGGTCAAGGAGAAGGATAAGATACCCGATCCGCTCCTGTTAAAGCTCTGCTACTATGCATTCACAAACGGCAAGTACGATGAGGTTCTTCTTCGCTATCTCGTAGAGAATTACAACGGTCTGACAAAACAGCTTCGTAACATATGGAAGGCAGCGAGGAGTTTTGACATAGACACGTTCCCTCTGATGGAAAGACTGATCATTCAGATGCTCTATACCCATACAACCGTCGGAGAGAAGGAAGAGATATTCGAGGAGTACAGCAAGAACGCGACCGGAACGAGAGTGTCCCTTGCATATCTGTCATACTGTTCGTTCGAATACTTTGCGAAGGAGAGGATCACCGACGAGAAGGTGTTCGATCATATCACCGAAATGTACCGGCTCGGAGAACCCGTGAACGATGCGTGCAAGCTGGCACTTCTCAAGTATTATGCGGAGGACAAGAGCAAACGTACCGAGAAGATCAAAGCGATGTTAAAAGAGTTCATCGTTGACTTCATGCACAGGAACACATACTTCAGGTTCTTCGGAAAATATGCCGATCTTGTACCGGAGATATCCGATTATCTTGACAAGACGATCATAGAATACAGGACCAACCCGAACTACCGGGTAATGCTCCACTACATACTCGAGGACGGACGCGAGGGCGACGGGAATTATCACACCGAGGAGATGAGAAACATGTTCGGAGGTGTGTTCACGAGAGAGTTCATTCTCTTCTTCGGAGAGAATCTGCAGTACTACATAACCGAGGAACAGAACGGCAAGGAAGTGCTGACCGCGAGCGATTCGCTTTCGGTAAGCGATACGAGCGATTCGCGGATCGAATCGAGATATACGATGCTCAATGACATGGTTGTTTCGCGTACTGTAAAGGACGACAATACACTGCTTGATATCATGAGGGAATATGTTGAGGCCGACGCATTTGCGCACAGGGTTTTCAAGTTAAGGTAATACAATGGCCAAGTACATTATCGGCTACGATCTGAATGACTCGATGTCACAGATCAGCTATTTCGAACTGAATACATCCGTACCGGAAACGGTTGCAAGCGATGCCGAAGAAGAACGCCTCGGGATCCCTACGGTGCTGTCAAAGAGAAAGGGCGTTGCACAGTGGGAATTCGGTAATGCTGCGGTCCGTGCGGCACAGCTTGGGAACGCTACTCTTGTCAGTCAGCTCATGAGCTTTGCGGCAGCGGGCGCCAAGATGGATATTGAGGGCGAAGCTTACGATGCGACGGATCTTCTGATCCTGTTCGTAAGAAGATCGCTCAATCTCCTGTCGATGGTGATGTCACCTTCGGACGTTGAGTATATGATCTTTACGGTCGCATCCCTTGAAGGAAAGTTTGTCGATATCGTCGAGAAGATCGCATCGGGTATGCCCGTTCCCAGAGAGAAGATAATCATTCAGACATACGAGGAGAGTATATATTATTACCTTCTTCATCAGCCTGAGGATCTGTGGGAGAGAGATGTCTCCGTGTTCGATTATTCGGGACCGTATCTTAAGGCATACGAACTCTGGATGAACCGTGCGACGGAACCGGTCGTTGCGTTTGTGGACAGAACCGATTTTAACGATATCAAAATGCCCAAGTTCATGATGAAGGAAGAGGAGTCCATGGAGAAAGCCGACAGGCTGGATGAGATGATCCTTCAGCTTGCACATGATTATTTCGGCGGTAAAAGAGTCGGTACGGTTTTCCTCCTCGGTGAGGGATTTGAAGGAAGCTGGTGCAACAAGACACTCAAGTTCATGTGCCTCGGAAGGCGTGTGTTCCAGGGCAGGAACATGTACTCAAAAGGTGCATGCTACTGCGGCAAGGACAAGGCTCAGCCGTGTGAACTTAACAGCGAATATGTTTTCCTCGGACCCGACAAGCTCAAGTTCAATCTCGGACTTAATATGGTTGTCGCAGGTCAGGAGGAGTATATTGCGATCGCGGATGCGGGTGAGAACTGGTACGATTCGGGTGTGACGTATGATTTTGTCCTCGGGAATTCGAGGACGGTACCTCTTATAATGACGCCGCTTGACGGCAAGGGAGCCGAAACGATAGAAGTCGAGCTGTCGGGTCTTCCCGACCGTCCGCCAAAAGCATCGAGACTCCGCCTTACCGTTTCGTTCGAATCGGAACAAAGGATGAAGATAGAAGTTGAAGATCTCGGTTTCGGGGAATTCTACCCGTCAACGGGACGTAAATGGGAAAAGATTATAGAGTTTGCATAATATGGCTACGGAAATGTACATGTGCCTCGGGGCACTATCCACAACTCCATATTTTCTCTCGGGACTCGGAGTGAACATCTACTCCATGGACGAGCTTTGCTATTACCTTTGTGTTAACGCATACATTCTCGACAACGATCTGATCGATGTCAGACTGTGCGACTACATGAGGGACAATCTTGAGATGCCCGAATTATCCAACAAGCTTCGCAAGATGATAAAGGAAAGCAGGACTCTCGGTGAGATGGTGACCACCATACTCGTCGATACGAAATACTGTACCGAAGAAGAGATAGCAAGGATCAAACAGATCCTTGTCGATAACGCATCACTGTCGTTTGCCGCAAAGAGGAAAGTGCGCGGTGACAACCTTCTGTGCGCGAACAAGTATCCGAGAGCTATCGAGGAATACCAGTACGTTCTGTCGGTTCTTAACAAAGAAGAGGAGCCGGATCTGTACAGTTCGATCCTTCATAATGTCGGATGCGCATATTCGATGATGTTCCTTCTGGATAAAGCGGGAGACTGCTTCAGGCAGGCATATGAGATCGACGGATCAAGAGAGAGTCTCGAGATGTATCTTATATGCTTAAGGCTGTCCGCCAAGAAAGAGGATTTTGACAGGATAGTCGTCAAGAACGGATACGACGAGCGTATCGCACTTGAAGCGGTCAGGATAATGAGATCCGCAAGAGAAGCCGAGATAGATACACCATACGGTGATGCGATGAAAAGGATATTGGAACTGCATGACTCCGGAAAAGTATCGGAGTTCTACAGAGTCCTTGACAATACACTTGATGACTGGAAACGGGAATACAGACGTAGTCAGGAGTAATCTTAATGGGCATAGTCAACTGGTTAAAAGAAGTATTCGGATTCGGTGATGACGATTTCGATGATATAGAGCTCAACTTCAATTCGGAGTCTGCGGAGTCGCTCATGCAGTCTCTTGCGAACGTGTCGAAAAAGAGACGGACACTCAACATGAACGATAAGGCGCAGCGTGAGCAGTACGTCAGAGAGTACTGCGACATGATGGCTGTTGCATCAAAAGACGTTGAGGCACAGAAGGTAGAGTACCAACAGGTAACCGAACGTCTGGCGGATCTCGAGGAGATGGACAAGCTCCCGGTGACCGACAAGAGTCAGGTACGTATCAGAGCGAACAAGATAATCAAGATTGAGCAGGAAGATTCCAACTACACGAGACCCGCAAAGAAGATAACCGAGGCTCAGTACCGTGATATGGAGCGTCTTGCTCCCGATATTCCCGATATCCTTGCCAAGATGAAAGAGGATGAGGAATATCAGATGCGCGTACGTCGTGACCTCAATCTCCTTGAAGGGGAAAAAGGTGCGGTCGCTTATCAGCGAAAAGAAGAAAGATCCAAAGCCCGTACGGCTAAGAACATTGCGTTCACTTCGATTTTCGCAGCCGTAATGGCTGCGGCCCTGATGTTCGTACTGAACCAGGCGATGCATGTGAAGGTTGATCTCGGATGGATCATTCTGGCCGGCGCATTTGCCGTTGCGCTGACGGCTTCGTTCGTTATGTATCAGAATGCGCAGAGCGGGATAGCAAATGCCAACAGGAAACTGTCCAAGGCGATAAGCGTGCAGAACACGGTCAAGATCAAGTACGTTAACATCACTAACGTGCTCGATTACAACTATGCGAAATACAAGGTCATGAACTCGTATGAGCTCGCATATATATGGGAAAAATACAAAGAGGAAAAAGAGGCGAGGGAGCACGACTCGGATATAAGCGAACGCCTCGAGGAAGCAAGATCCGATCTTTACAGGATATTAAAACACTATCACATAAACGATCCTTCGGTGTGGGTATATCAGCCCGGAGTGCTTGTGTACGACGAGGAAGCGAAGGATATCAGAAAGCAGCTCATAGTGCAGCGTCAGCGCCTCAAGAAGGGGATCGATTTTGAGATGTACAATCTCGAGACGGCGAAGAAAGAACTTGAGGGGCTTGTCAGAGAGTATCCCAAATACGCGGAAGACATAATAGAGATAGTGGGCGAGTATGAATAACAAAGAGAGAGAAAATCACATAGCCGAGTATCTCCTGCCTGCGCTTATCGCAGGCGCTCTTTTTATGGTCATTCTGGCTTTGAATGCTCTGTGGCCTTTCGGCAGGGAAACGATAGATTACTACGACATGGCGCAGTGGTCGGACCTGTTCTATTACCATAATTATGATGAACTTCGCGGCATCAAATCATTCGTTTACGACTGGTATCTTAATCTCGGACGCGAGATCCCCGGCCTGTCTGAACCGTCTCTTTTCGATCTTCTTATGTATTTTGTTCCGAGAAGTTTATTTCTGGAATGTTCGTCGCTTCTGATGACGTTTAAGATCATGGCGGCGGCTTTTTTTATGGGCATTTTTGTCAGGTATATAAACAAAGACATGCCGTATGCTTTCCGGCTGATACTGTCCGCCGGATACGGACTGTGCGGTTTTGTCATGACAAACTACACGGTGCCTCAGTGGATCGATATGGCAGCGCTTGTGCCGCTTGTTCTGATGTTTTCTCAAAAGGCACTTCGGACGGGTAAGTTTATTGGACTGTCGGTTACGGTATTTCTCATAATGATCGATGATTATTATTTCGGGATACAGATGCTGATGTTCATATTCCTAACCGGAGGCGCTTATTGCATATATCTGTTGGGAACGGGCAGGAAAAGAGAACTTACGGAAGAGTTGTTTTTCGGAAGACTCTTGATCGGCATTGCTGCAGGCTTGGGATTGTCGGCTTTTTCATGGATACCCGATATAGCTTTTAACATGACGAGTGCAAGGTTTGGAAACGGTACAAATGACGGCGGCATTATGGGAAATTATATTGCGCTTCTGCAAAACATAACGCCCGCTTATCTGTCGAGGTGGTTCGCGCTCCTTTGTCTTTCATTTCCCGCATCTTATGTGGCGATCGGACTGTTTTACGGGATCCGGAAAAAAGAATGGGGAAGCGTGCTGCTTAGGATCTTGCTGGTGTTTATGATCTGTGCGCAGCTTGTTCTCGAGAGCGTACACCTGTTGCTTCATTTCGGGTCATACGTGGATTATCCGGTCAGGAACGGGTTCATGATCTGGTGCATAATGGCGGGAATTGCGGCGCACCCCTATGGTGTTTCGAACAAAACACGCGAAGAGGAAAAGACGGATACCGGATCACGTATCGTTCGTATCGCTTTGGGAGTTGTCATAACCGCGATCATCACGACGGTATTCAGAACGTGGTATATGAATAACGCAGGTATATCCGATCATACCGTATTTCTTCTTGCAATGTCGATCATGTCGGTGTTTGCCGTGGTGCATATCATTCTCATCAGCGTCAGGAACGGAAGATACGGAACGTTTTGCCCTTACCTTTGGATGGCGGAGGTCTTGATATTCGGGATCATCATGATAGGAAAGCCTCTGTATGACACGCCTTACGGACATGACCCGGAACAGGAGGGCGAATTCATCAGGATATCCGATCAGCTCGTGGAAAAGTTCGGCGATGACCTTGCAACGGGTTCCGATGCCGCAACGCGAAGGATCAAAAATCCCGACGCATCGCTCAATGCCAATTACGGTCTTGTCATGCAGCGTGAGACGCTTTCGGGATGGACGAATCTTGCAACCGCGGATCAGATAGGAGGAGCAACAAACCTCGGATACAGCAGTCAGTTCACAAGACTTCTCGATACCGGCGGAAACATTTTTACCGATACGATCATGCATGTGACGGATCTCGTGAGCTTCGAAGAACTTGATGAGAGA
>JAILRJ010000051.1:0-12307 GCA_024698285.1 Lachnospiraceae bacterium
GAAATACAGGAACGGATTATAGCTTGCATCCGCCAGATAGCACACGCATACAAACAGCAGCGCCAGAAGCACGACGATCCCCGCCGGTTTCTTCCTGATCTTTGCAAACCTGTCTGCCAATACAGGCGTCGAGAACACGCATCCGAGAATGATTACAACGCCGTAATTGCGCACGTAGTACAGCGCATCGGCACAGGATGACAGACTCGGTATCGCGACAAGCCTTGATGCATATACGCCGAGCTTCGCAAAATCCGTGATGGCAAATATCATCCACGACAGTCCTATTAATACGAGCGCGTACACTCTCGCAAACGCTCCGTGTTTATTGAGAAAACCTTTTAGGAATGATTTTTCCATCGAAAGGAATACGAAGAAAAACAATCCCCAGCATATGAAATTCCACCCGGCACCGTGCCAGAATCCCGTAAGAAACCAGACAATAAATAGGTTTACATAAGTTCTCGCCGGTCCCTTTCGATTTCCGCCGAGAGGAATATAAACGTAATCGCGAAACCATCCCGAGAGCGTCATATGCCATCTTCTCCAGAACTCCGTGAGAGACTTTGAGACATATGGATAATTAAAGTTTTCGGGTATGTTGAAACCGAGCATCTTACCGAGACCTATCGCCATCAGCGAGTACCCGTTGAAATCGAAATATATCTGAAGCGTGAATGCGACAACCCCGAGCCATGCGAGAGGCAACGATATCCTCTCATAACCTATCGCATCAAGGTCATCCCAAAGCTGTCCAACGGTATTGGCTATCAGCACTTTTGAAGAAAGGCCGAGTATAAATGTCGCTATACCGTCGGATATCTTTTCCCATGTGATATCCCTTTTGTGAAGTTCTTCGGAAACACGTGAATACACAACGATAGGCCCGGCGATAAGCTGCGGGAACATCACGAGATACGTCCCGAGAGTCAGCGGATTCTTTTCCGCCTTTATCTTTCCCCGGTAAAGATCGATCACATATGAAGCGATCTGGAACGTGTAGAAACTGATCCCGAGCGGAAGCGTAAGGTGCGGATCGGGAATCGAAGTATTAAGCGCGGCATTGATGTTCTCCGCAAAAAACCCCGTATACTTGAACACCATGAGCATACCGAAATCAAAAACGAGAGTTGCGATAAATATGATTTTCTCCGAAGGAGTATGATCCCTGTTAGCCTCAGACCGGGCAAGGCCCAGGCCCGCAAGCCAGTTTACGAGTATCGAGATAAAAATGAGGATAAGATACGCGGGCTCTCCCCACGCGTAGAAAACTATGCTGCCCGCAAAAAGGACGACATTACGCCATTTTGTCGGGCAGACATAATAGATTGCAAAAAATATCGGAATGAACCAAAACAAAAACAGAAGACTTGAAAATACCATCTGTCTGACTTACAAATCAATCACATACATAAAGGATACTTTGCAGTAAGTTCGTCAACGATCGCGCGTGCCTTCGGTACTCCGTCGGCACCTTCCTTGACAACGAAAGCGATCGCTTCGGCGATACGGTCCATATCAGCCGTGTTCATGCCGCGGGATGTGACCGCGGGTGTTCCGAGTCTGATACCGCTCGTTACAAAAGGCTTCTGGGGATCGTTCGGAACCGTATTCTTGTTGGCCGTGATATGCGCCTCGTCAAGAAGCTTCTCGATCTCCTTACCGGTAAGCTGCTGGGGACGAAGGTCAAGGAGCATCAGGTGGTTGTCGGTGCCTCCCGATACGATCGACAGACCTCTTGAAAGAAGTCCCTCACACAGAGCCTTTGCATTGGCAACTATGTTCTTTCCGTATTCCTTGAATTCGGGCGAAAGCGCTTCCTTGAAACAGACAGCCTTTGCCGCGATAACGTGCATGAGCGGGCCGCCCTGCGTTCCGGGGAACACAGCTTTGTTGAAGTTGAATTTATCCGCAGCTTCCTGATTGCACATGATCATGCCGCCACGGGGGCCGCGAAGCGTCTTGTGTGTCGTGGTCGTAACAACATCTGCATACGGGAACGGACTCTCATGCATACCCGTTGCAACAAGGCCTGCGATATGCGCGATGTCGACCATCATGTATGCTCCGACTTTGTCGCAGATCTGTCTGATACGCTTAAAATCTATGGCTCTTGCATATGCGCTCGCACCCGCAAGTATCATCTTGGGCTTACATTCAAGAGCGATACGCTCCATCTCGTCGTAATCTATAAAACCGTCGTCATTGACGCCGTAATGAACGCAATTGAAGTATTTACCGGAAATATTGACCGGGGATCCGTGCGAAAGATGTCCGCCGTGATCGAGGTTCATTCCCATATATGTATCACCCGGCTCAAGCATAGCGAAGAATACAGCCATGTTGGCCTGTGCTCCCGAATGAGGCTGAACATTGACATAATCGCAGCCGAACAGCTTCTTGGCGCGCTCTCTGGCAAGTTCTTCCACAACATCCACGCACTCGCATCCGCCGTAATATCTCTTACCCGGATATCCTTCGGCATACTTGTTCGTGAGCGGTGAACCCATTGCAGCCATAACGGCTTTGCTTACCCAGTTCTCCGATGCGATCAGCTCTATATGGCTGTTCTGTCTGGCCATCTCGGCTTCTATGGCCGCTGCTACCTCGGTATCTGCTTCTTTAACTATGTCAAGTGAATACATGTCAATTCCGTCCTTTCAAGTTCAATAAAACAGCAAAAATCACGCAACTGATTATATAAGAATTTTACTGCCCGCGCAACCTGTTACTCTCATATTTTTCTTTTGCGCGAAGTGCGCGGAGGATCTCTTCCGCTTTCTCGTCGCGCGTCCCGGAAATATCAAGATCGAGCGATGCCGCAACGGCCGAGAGCATCTCGTCATCGGCGATCTTCTTCATGTCGTAGAACCTGTCAACCTTCTCCGATATCGTTCCCGCATCGAGAAACGCCTCGAGAAGAGGGTTTAAAAGCGTCTCCGAGGATGAGTCCGGGCACGCGCCCGTATCCGGGTCGTCTCCTTCCTGCCAAAGGGTGAAGCGGTACTTCTCCCTCACATTCGGATACTTCTTCCTGTCGACCTCGCTCATGAACATGTCAAGCGGTCTGGCATATGATTTTTCCTCCGTATCATCACGCTTATATATGACTAGCATCTCGCCTGTCTCGGAATGTGATGCGAGCGTGATTATCCTGTAGATGTTGCCCTTAAAATGCCTGTAGACCTGTCCGGGCCTTGGTAGTTCTCTCATGATCATCTCCTTTTGTCCTAAAAGAAAAGGCAGCGGATACCCACTGCCTTTTGTGTATCGTAATTATCATCAGAACTTGAACGTTCCTACCGAGTCCACGAGCTCGTTCGCGATACCGTTCATGCTGTCCGAATTCTCGTTGATGACTCTCATATTCAGCGTGATAGTCTCCATCGAAGCGGAAACCTCTTCGGTGCTTGCCGCATTCTCTTCCGAGATCGCCGACAGATCGCTTACGTTCTCTACTATCGAAGCCTTGATGCTCTCAAGATTCTCGGTAAGCGATGAGATGCCGTTGATATCGTCTACGGAGCTTGTGATCTCGGTATTGAGGATATCGAATCTCTTCTTTGTCTCAATGAGAAGTTCCTGCTCATCGTTGATAGCCTGCTCAACGGATTCGGAAGCAAGTACGCTCTGCTCGGACTGTTTGGTGAGTTCATCTATGATTCCGCGGATCTCAGCCGTTGATTCAGCCGACTGATTCGCAAGATTACCGATACTCTCGGCAACGACCGCGAATCCCTTACCCATCTCACCGGCCCTTGCCGCTTCGATCGATGCGTTAAGAGCGAGAAGGTTTGTCTGGCTCGCTATATCCGTGATCATGCCGACTGCACTCGTGATCTTCATGATGGCTTCGTTCGTATTGACAACCTGTGATCTGATACCCACAACGGCATCCTTCGTAGCCGCCGAGGACTTCTCAAGGTTGGTGATGTATCCGTATGCTTCATTGTTGGCCTGCTGCATCGCGGATGACGAATTGGTGAGCAGATCCACCGACTCAACGACACTGTTGATAAGACCGCCCATCTCATTGACCTGATTATTGATGCTCGTAACATTGCCGGCCATTGACGTTGCACCGTCCGCAAGTTCGCCGACTGCCGTATTGATCTGTTCGACCGACTGGGAACTCTGTTCGACAAGATCGTTCACATCACCGACTCTTCCGACAAGATCCTGGGAAATATGATTGATCTTGCCGAGCATTCCTCTGATGTTCTCCTGCAGTCCCCTGTATGATTTGATCAGGCTGTACGTCTCGGCGAGCATCGATTCGGTGTCGCTTTCCTCGGTAAAGTCACCGGACGCTACGATCTCGAGGCTGTCAGCGGTCTCCTTGAGAGGTGCCGCAACTTTCTTGGCGATAAGTACAACCAATACCGTAAATACCGCTATCAGTATAAGCGCTGCGATAACGGATACCATGATTATATGACTCCTTGCGGAGACGATATCCTCTCTCGGCATTCCCGCAAATGACATACCGATTACATTGTTGCTTGCATCTACAAGCGGAAGATATACTACGTAAAAATCTTTCCCCGCAACTTTTGTATTGTCATTGATGAAGTTCTTGCCTGTCTTAACAGTGGGCCATATCCCTTCGGCCGCCTGTGTTCCTTCGTTCCTCTGCCCCTTATCGTTGAGGACCGAAGTACAGAAACGTGTATCACCGAGGAACACCGTAAGATCCACATCATATTTCTTCATCGTATCGATGTATTCCGCATCGTATGTGATCTCTTCGGCACCCTCTTTGAGTTCGAACTCGGTGTAGTCCTTAAGACCCTGAGCCGCAACCATCAGCTGATCCTCAACCTTCTGTTCGAGGTTATTGTTGAGAAGTATGATCGCGATGATCATCATCACGGCAACACCTACAACAAGAGGGATCATACTGAACATGAGCAGCATTCTGTTCATGTTAAGACTTTTCTTCTCGTTCATCTTTATACTCCTTTGCATGATCTGGTTATCCGCAACCCGCTGTCACGGAGTCCGTATATTGTACATACTATCACATAAAATCGCGTATTACCACAATTATTTGTGTTTTGAGCCTCTTTTT
Source organism: Lachnospiraceae bacterium (assembly GCA_024698285.1). Lineage (GTDB taxonomy): Bacteria > Bacillota > Clostridia > Lachnospirales > Lachnospiraceae > UBA2868. Next base: position 5,072 of record JAILRJ010000051.1, read on the forward strand.
TCACACTTTGTCGGGCTCTGTGATATAATCCTGTCATGAAGCAACTCGAAAGCGATATCAAAAACGGCATATTCAAAAGGATATACATTCTTTGCGGCGATCAGGATTATCTGATAAAGCGCTATGAAAAAGCGCTTATCGGAGTGTTCCTTCCGCAAAACGACGAGATCAATCTCACGAAGTTTTTCGGAAGGAAGGTCGATATCAAAGAAGTAATCGAGCTCGCCGACACCATGCCCTTTGCAGCCGAGAAGCGTGTGATCGTCCTTGAAAACACCGAACTTTTCTCACACGCTGCCGAGGAACTGGCCGACTACATTCCCAACATACCGGAAACGACCGTCCTTATCTTTTGCGAGGAGAAGATCGATGCCCGGCTCAAGCAGACAAAAGCCGTTAAAACACACGGATGTATCGCGCAGTTTTCAACCCTTTCGGATGCCGAACTAAAAAACTTCATTATAAAGAAACTGGCCAAAGAACACCGCCCGATAACCGAGGCTGCACTTGACATGTTTATTGCAAGGTGCGGGGATGATATGTGGCAGATCACTAACGATCTTGAGAAGATAGTCTCTTATACTTTCGGAAAAGACGGCATCCGGCCCGACGACGTTGCGGCTCTCATGCCGCCGCGCGCAGAGGATAAGATATTTGCGATGATCGACTCCATACTTGCGGGACGTCCTTCCGAAGCCATGAAATATTACGGTGATCTTCTGGTGCTTCGAAGCGATCCCCTCGGAATTCTCAAGCTCCTTGAGGATCAGCTCCGTCTTCTCTATCACGTAAAACTTCTCGATGAGGAGCACATGAGTCTCAAAGATATGGCAGCCGCACTTTCCATGCGTGACGTGAGGGTCAAGATGGCATTGCCCGCAGCCAGAAAGAGTAGTAAAATAGGACTTACCCGTAAGATCGAAATGTGCACCGAAACCGACGAGAGGATCAAGAGCGGTCTTGTCGACAAACAGATCGGTATCGAATCGCTCATATTCGAACTGGCGAAAAACGTATAGATAACAGGAGGTATATCGAAATGTCTGATGTGACCGAAAAAGTAACTGACACGATAAACGTTGTGGTCGATAAAGCAAGGGAATACGGTGAGATCGCGAAACTCCACGCTCTCATCAAGGCCGAGGAAGCCAAGAAACAGGAGTATTATTACAAGCTCGGCAAGAAGTATTATGAATTCTACAAAGATGCTCCTGCATCGGATCTTTCCGAATATATGAACAAACTGATCGCGGCCGACGAGAAGATAGCCGACTACCGCGAAGATCTGAAGGTTGCTTCTTCAAAAGAGGAAACCGCATCCGAAACAGAAGATCGGGAAGATTCCGATTCAAACAACATCACTATCGAGTAAACAGGTCCTTTATGCCGACGATACGCGGATGCTGTTCATCGTCTTTGCCATCCGCAAGAATCTGCATAAGGGTGCCTTCATCCGGAACTTTAAGAAGCTGCTGCCGTCTGTTTTCTTTCTCGGCGGCAGCTTGTTTATATTCAGCCAGGAGCCTTTCGTTCCTGATCTCTTTCTTCTTCTGCTCCATCTTCTCGATCTGGGCTCTGTAGTTCTCCTGCGCTTTCGCGAATTCCTTCTCGTGCTGCTCGCGAAGAGCAACACTTCTTGCCATAAGGAAGTTAGCTATATAAGTCCTTACCGTGTTTGCCCATATCGCATATGCTTTATTGGTCAGATGAACGCTCCCGTCCGATGAAAGATTTGCCGCAAGATATCCCGTACCGTCCTTGAGCGGTGTCGCTATATCGACGTAGAACATATTCGGGAACATATCGCAATATGCCTGCATATAGGAATTGAACGCTGTAACCTTATCGTTGTTGACATTGCTCCCGGGGCGCGTCGGAGTGCAGCTTTCAATAAACAGAAGCACACCCGGATTCTCCGTCATTATATCCGCAAGATACTGTTGATACTTCGCATACGCGCCTTCGGGTGTACTGCTCCCGACAAGATCGTTCGTTCCCATACAAATAAAAGCGAACGAAGCGCCGGAAAGCTTTATCGCATCTTTCGCCCTCATAGGCACCCCGTTCAGTCTCGGGATGAACTTTGTCATCTTATTTGAATCCGCATAGAACGAATAACTCACGCGGGTGAGCATAATGGCATTCCCGAGCGGAACTTTCTTCATCGCATTATTGTAAAGCGTCAGTCCCTCACCTACGGAGTTTCCGACAAACACCGACTGTGACAGGAACAGGTCAACCGGATCGGCAACGGGAAGTGCCGTCTCCTGTGTCACGGCGGGAACTTCCGTCGTGTCGGCGCCGTATACCGGAACCGCGGTTATCAGTGTCGCAAGCGCGACCGTTGCTGCTATCTTTTTGATCATCTTCATATATTCCCCAGAAAAACGTATTCGAGGCTCTCCCGTGCGATATCCCGGAATCTGTACAGCAGATCCCTGTCCGTAGGTGCCTCATCTCTCATATTCCCTGCCGGGAAAAATCGCGTGATGTGAAAAGGTATCTTCGGATCGATCTTTGCGATCAGACCGACTATCGTACGGATATCATCCTCACTGTCATTAAAACGCGGAACCACCAGTGTTGTCAATTCCACATGGCGACCGAATACGACTGCGCTTGTGATATTTCGGAGTATCAGATCAAGATCACCTCCTATTGCGGCATATCTGTCCGATCTTCCGCTCTTAAGATCTATATTGTATGCATCGACATATTCGGCCAGCTCATCGAACCGCTTCCCCTGAAGCATTCCGTTCGTAACACAGACATTTAACAGTCCCTTCTCTTTTGCAAGTCTTGCACAGTCATACACAAACTCATACCCGACGAACGGCTCGTTGTATGTATATGCTATCCCTATATTTCCCCTCGCTCTTGTTTCGACTGCTATTCCGACGAGCTCCTCCGGGGTAAGGTGATCCGCTTCGATCTTTCCCCTCGATATGGAATCGTTCTGACACCACATACAGCGCATGTTGCATCCGTAGGAACCTGCCGACAGGATCATTGATCCGGGATGAAACATCGCAAGAGGCTTCTTCTCAACAGGATCAAGAGCCAGACTTGTCACTGCGCCGTAGTTCCCGCAGATCACCATGCCGTTTTGTACGGTCCGTGCATGACAAAGCCCCGCCCCTGCCTCGGACAGATCGCAGTTATGCGTACAGTTATCGCATATCATACGTGACGCTCCACGGTAAAACGTTCGATACCGTAATCATCTCGCGGGTCGATCCCACCCTTACGGCATGATATATCAAGCTGCTCCTCAACGGAGTCGACTCCTTCAAGGTTCGGAAGCAGGAGTCCCCTTCTTCCTCCGCGGCTTACGATGACTCCGTATCTCTTCTCGTCAAGCATATCTCTTGTGGCCTCTTCCGGGGTGCCCATAACGTCAACCGTATACACGAGACCGTCAAGTTCTTCCTCCGTTACCGGTGCAAATCTAGGATCCGTCGTACCGGCGCTTATAGAAAGGGCGCACGTTTCCTCAAAAACGTCATCGTACGCGGGAAGTATCGTACCGATACACCCCCTGAGCTCCCCTTCCTTTTTAATGCACACAAATACGCCTGCCTTATCCTCATGAAGAAAATCGGGAAACTCCCCGCTCTCTTCAGGCGACAGAACTCTGCCGGATCTGATATACTTCTCAAGCGTCTTTTTCGCAAGGCGGACATACCAGTTCTCGCACTTAAATATACATATTCCGTATCCGACCCCAAATGTCCCCTCATAGGATAAGAAATCGGGTGTTACCTTGTAATCGCGAAGCGCCCCGGAAAGCATCACAAACCCGGGATATCCGCAGTTTGCCGACAGGTCGTTGACCTTTTTGTCTATACTGGTGAATTCCCCGAGCCTGCCGCTTTTCATAACATCCGTTACTGCTTGGTCGAACTCGGGACCTTCCTTTATAAATCCGTAAGGTCCGTCCTCCTTGAGCTTATGCGACAGGTCTCCGCTCGCTATGATAACGGCCCGTCTTCCGACATGGGCTATGGCACGTTCTATAATCTTCCCCATTACGGTAAGATCCGAATCGGGGAGCATCGACGGTGATATCCTGACTATCATGTACGGAGCCTCTTCGGGCATGCCGTACTGTCTGTTTACGAAATAAAGCGGAACAAAAGTCCCGTGATCAAGCGTATCGGCTCCCTCTTCGGAACCGACAAGCGGGATATCAGCATCACTGCAAAGCTTTTCGATCTCACCGACAAGTTCTTCATCATAACCGAAGAACACTCTCGGATCGGGTGCTCCGAACCCGGACAGATCGCCGTATCCCCCTTCACCCTCCGAGATAAAAAAAGCATCCCGGTACATGATATTGTGGGGGGATATTACGATTATCGTCTCGGGATCGTATTCTCTGATATCGCGCCCAACCGTATCGAATGCTTCTTCGGTCGCATTTATCTCCCGAATCTTACTTCCTCCGACCTCGGGTACGGCTATAGGCGGGTGTGGCAGAATATATGCTCTCATGGATAATCTCCTTAAAAAAAGAAAAGGCGCTACGCGCGCCTTCTTTTTCCGTATGGGTCACATTCCTTCAAAAGTCTGTCGTATGTTCTGTTAAGAGACTTGACCATCTCAGTGTCACCTCCGAGACAATCGGGGTGGAACATCTTCATAAGATCCTTATATCGTTTCTTGATCAGAAGGATGTTATCAGCGCCTCTGAAGAGCACATCATTGACTTCACTGCTATCCGGTGTGTATGCGATCCTTTCCTCAAGTTGCGCTTCTCTTGCTCTGATCGAGACTTCCCTTGCATTGAGTGCCTGTCTGTCACGATCGAGCTCTTCAAATCCCCTTTTGATCACTTCATGCTTCTGTGCGATCAGTTCTTCCTGCCTGGACAACTGTCTTGTCCTTGTAGCGAGATGTTCCTCGTATCTGCGGTTCTCCTCGCGGGTGTTCTCCCTCTCATTCAGGAAATCCTTTTTGTCCATCTCGAGCTCATGCTTTTCATCACGGAGACGGATGCTTTCCTTGAACAGCCACAGCTTGATCTCCTTGAGAGCCTCATCATCGGCAGCCTCAAGCCTTTCGAACATTTCCTCCACGCTCATTTTACTTCCCTCATTAAAGTATGAAAAACGTTTATATTCCCCTTGCGGTCACACAATATGTACAACCACATCTAATAACATACCACATATTGTGTCAAACCGCCATACCCAATTTGGAAAAAACGCAAAAAATCATGCGCGAGAGATCTCGGGAAACATAAATCTCTCGTTTCCGGCGTTCTTAAATATCTCACCTCTTGCAAGGAGGACCGTGTCCTTATCTTCCGTCTTTTTCAGTTCAAATCCCGTATTATTCTCCGGCATGAAGCCCATAACCACGCGTCCTATCCCGCTCCCGAACGACGATATGATATCACCGAGCGAAACCTTCTCATCCGAGAAAACGGCGTAAAGAGTCAGAGTATCGTTCTCGATCCCGGCAACGACATATGCTCCCGATGAAGGTATGTAATAGACGTTATCCGAGAAGGGCCCCGACAGGTAGAACATGAACAGGCCGGGATTATTCACCATTATCCTCTCGCCGTACTGCTGTCTTCTCTGAATTATGTCAACCATTCTGGCCATGTCTTCTTTTGAAGTCATGGGTATCTTTTCAGCAGATGCTGCATTTGTTATGTTAACCTTTTTGCTGCACCGGTACTCATACACACGCGCAAACCCGAACTTTTCGTAAAACGGGATCATATGCTCCTCGGCATACAGATATATCCCTTCGTATGACCTTTCACATTCGCCTATGATCTTTTCCATAAGAGTCCGGATATATCCGCGTCCTCTGTACCCGGGATCCGTCATGACGGTCCCCAGCTGTGCCAGATGATGCACCCTTGATCTCCACTTGAAGTTACATATATTAAGCGAAACATTCGAAACTATCTTCCCGTCATCGAAGCATGAATACGGAATGTAATCGTCTCTCCAGAACCCGTTTTGATACCAGGATTCCAGATCTATCCCAAACGTACTCTTTGCAAGATCCGTCATACTCTTTCTGTGCTTCTCGTCATTTCTGTAATTAACAAGAATATCCATCCGCCAACCTCCGGTCATGATAATCGTTATACATTATAACATCATTTCGACCCGTTTCCTACCATGGTCACAACCCTTACGATCCCTTCGTCGACCGTCATTATGACTTCGCCGTCATCGGCGGTGATATATATACGGGTTCCGGTGCCTTTGAGCCGCTCAACGGTCTCTTTATGAGGATGGCCGTATGAATTATTGACGCCGGCCGATATCACGGACAGCTCCGGATCAGCCCTTTTCAGAAAATCACCCGATGTCGAATTACGGCTTCCGTGATGGGCGACTTTGAGATAATCGCAGTCACCGATACTGTCGGCTATCGTCTTTTCGACTTCCTCCCCGATATCGCCCGTAAACAGCGCCGAAAAGCCTTTGTATTCAAGCCGGAGGACAAGTGAGTTGTCGTTCTCGTCCGTATTTGAGCTGCCGGACGTTCTTCTTAAGATCGATTCTTTTGCGGGACTCAGACATATGATTCTTGCTCCGTTAAGTCTCAGCACATCCCCGGCAGACATCGTTATAACATCCGTCCCCCTCTTTTTGGCCGCCGCCAGAAGCCTTGAAACGTTTTCGCCGTCCGCCGCGTCCGACAAAGATGCGGCTGATACGACAAGTCTTTCTATATATATACCGCTTGTGTCATTCTCAAGCAGTCCGATCACCCCGTTAACGTGATCGCTGTCCATATGCGTCAGAAAACACCAGTCTATAACCGGGACTCTGTTCGATCGAAGGACAGGTATTATCCTGTTATCGGCAACCTCCTTTATGTCACTGCTTCCTCCGTCGATCAAAACCGCCGGTATATCATCCCCCGTAATAAGAGCACAGTCGCCCTGACCCACATCGACGTTTCTGATCTCCAGATCTTTGCACGGATGGATGAATAAAACGAGGCACGATGACATTATCATAACTGCCGTTATTGTTGAGATCACAAGATTCAGCCGGTGAACTTTTTGTCTTCGGGCGCAGTTTATAATATCGTATGATATTTTATTTCCCGGATTTTTTACCATAACTTGCGGTATTGTTCGTATATCTCAGACCAGTTGGGTCAACGCTTTTATTCGGGCGCGTTATTAAATTAATTATATCAGGTGCGATATTTGACGTTATCACGGCGGTTATCACTATGATCCCATATGTTATTATT